>CAZBZW010000046.1:528-7007 GCA_964496535.1 uncultured Candidatus Peribacteria bacterium | reverse complement strand
GTCTGATCATCAGTGCTCTCGTGAGCTGGATCACCGTCGATCACTACCTAAATCACTACACGAATGCTTGAGGCTCTGCTCTTAAAGCTCACCCCGTTAGGAGAATCGGACCATCGAGTCATGGCCTTGACCGAAAGTGGTGAACTGCTCGAACTCATCGCAAAAAACACCGGCGCTAAGGTTTCACGACGACGCTCACATCTGGAGCCTCTTTCAAAAGTGCGGCTCAGTCAGCACCACGGCCGAACTCAAAATTACCTGCGCGAAATCATGAGCATCGACGGCTTCAGCGGCCTTAAAAATTCATGGGAATCGCTGATTCGAGCCGAACTCTTCATTGAAATTCTCTTGGACTGCCTGCAAACCGGTGAAACTGACGCCAATTTTTACGAGCTGAGCCTGAATACACTCAAAATGCTCGAAAAAAATCCGAACGGCTTGGGCCTTGAATGGGGTCTCACTCAGCTCGCTGAAGAAATGGGTCATCTGCCCAATTTTAAGGAATGCCCCGAATGTCACTTGAGCTTGGAACAGGCCACCTGCCTCTCCTGCCAAAAAGATCATCACCCCGACGTGCCCTTTGCCTACCGAAAAGCCATCGAGTTTTTAAGATGTCAAAACACCCAAGGGGCAGAACGACTCAATCTCAGCGACGATCAACGCGTGGCTTTGAACGGAGTGCTTTTGACCGGGTTTTCGGCCTACTGGTCGCGAACTCCGAAGAGTCTGGCTTGGCTTTCCAACTCGCCGATACAAAACGTTCCCCAGAGAGTTTCTTGAGTTCCGTACAATTCAAACGGTGAATTTTCAAATGCGTACCTCGTGTCACATAGCCGATGATCGGCTGAGGCGGTTTCGGTAAACAGCAGAGCGACAATGAAACAGGTAAGCGATCAATACCATGAACCTCAACCTGATCCGAATAGTCGCGTTCCACCGTGGTAACAGTCGGCTCTACTGGAACGGGACTTACGACCACAGGAATTTCGACCTCGGGCGCTTCTTCGTGCGCGGCGAACCATGCTCGAATTTTGGAACGCGCCGAATCACTTTTCACCAAGGTCAGCCAACTGCGTTTGGGTGCGGCACTAGGTCGGGTCAACACTTCAACCAAATCTCCGTTTTGCAATTCGTGACCGAGCGAAACAATCATGCCATTCACTTTGGCATGAGCCAAATGTTCACCCACATCGCTGTGAATACGATAGGCAAAATCAATGGGAGTCGCGCCCTCGGGCAAAGCCATCACATCTCTATTCGGAGTCAGCACAAAAATGCGCCGCTTGGCCATTTTGGGAGCCTTACCTTTCAATTTATAAAGCGTGTGTGAGGCCAAACCAATTTCAGCCTCTTCGTGCATCGAGCGGGTGCGAATCTGAACTTCGGTCGGAGCATCATACAAAGGCAAACCCACGCCCATCAAAGTGGTGTGCAACGAACGGTATCCGTTGGATTTGGGCAGGCGAATGTAATCTTTGAAGCGCTCGTCCAGCGCCAAAAAATGATGATGCAAAAGCCCCAAAATCTCATAAGGCAAATCGGGACGGTCGGGCAAATCGGGCACGATCACGCGCAATGCAAAGAGATCTAAAACATCAGAAAGATCACTCAAATCTTTATGATTCATTTTTTGGTACAAACTATAAAGATGCTTGGTGCGAGCCTGAATCTGTTCAAAAGGTAAATCGGCTTTTTTCAGTAAACGCGCGAGTTGCGACTTGGCATGCCCCATGAATTCATCAGCCTTTTCAGTCTGAAAAATATCGAGTGCTGAAGTGACTTGTGCAAAGGCTTCAGGTTCCAGGTGTTTGAAGCTTAAATTTTCAAGCTGGCTTTTGAGTTCATACATACCCAAATGCGACGCCACAACGGCGTGAACGCCCAAAGTTTCTTCAGCAATACGGCGGCGTTTCTCTTCAGGGACAAAATCAAGAGTTTCCATGTTGTGCAAACGATCACAGAGTCGGATCATCAGAATGCGCAAATCTTCAGTGAGTGCCAAAAACATCTGACGCCAGAGCTCACTCCGCGTGTCACCCTCCTTCATTTTCACCAACGACAACGTGCGGCAACCCTCTACCAAACGTGCCACCTCAGCTCCAAACTCATTCAAAATTTCAGCTTGAGTCACAGGAGTGTCTTCAAGAACATCATGCAAGAAACAAGCCTGCACTGTGGCCAAATCAGGCTTTAACGACAACAAATGATGCAAGGTTCCCACCGGGTGGACTATATAGGGCTCGCCCGAAAGCCGCCGTTCATCACCATGCGCCCGTTCGCTAAAAGCATGAGCCTTGTCGATTTCTTTTAAAGAAAGATCGGGGCGCTCTTTCGAAATTCGGGCACGCAAAAGGGCATAGTCCATACCCCAACAATCTAACGCTCCAGCTGACTTTCGTCCAGAATCAGGTCGAGATCTGAATTTTCAACATCAACGACCTCGATGCCTTTAACCAAGGCCTCACGGTTCAAATCCACATCTAAAATGCGAGCAGAGAGCAAGGGTTCGAGCTCTTCATAAAGATCGATCAAGCGATTGAAGGCTTTGAGTTGAGCTTCAATTTCAACGCCACTTTGAGCGCTTGAAATAAATCGGTTCAAGGCCGCTTCAGAACCCAAAGCATCGAGCTCTTTGAAACGAGCTGAAAAATCATCTTCAAATTCAGAGCTTTGAGTCTCAACTTCAGATTGAGCGCGTTGCAAACTGGCTCGGTGACTCAATAAAGTTTCATAGCGAGAATTGTTGAGCGAAAGTGCATGACGCAATTCCGAAGAATACTGGTCGATGGCCTCTTCGCGGTCATCCGCTCGATTCAAAAATTGAGGTAAGTTGAGTTGATAGGTGCGGTAAGCTGCTTCAAAAATTTCGACACTTTCGCCAAAAAACTCAGGATCTTCCGAAGGATCCCCCGCTTCAGCCCCCAACAACGTGGTAACTTCAAGAGTGCGGTCGTTGCGACCCGCCAAAATGCCCGGAATCAAAGTGATGTCCTCATCCAAAATTTCATCTTCAGGATCTTCTGAAGGATCAACCTGTGTGACCACAGGTGCACGCTTGAAGAGTTCTTTGAATGAAAAATCTGGCAAAAATCGGAACCCGACATAACCAAGTCCACCCAAAATCAAAACCACCACCAGACATGAAAATAGAGGTCTGAGAATTCCACTCAAACCTGAAAAAAGCTGTGAAATCGACTCCCCTTCTTCTAAGAATGGATCGCCATTCGAAGCAGGCTCATGGTTCGTATCGGCTTCCACCACATGCTCCAATTGTTGGCGCATCGACTGGCGTCGCTCACGCAACTCCTTACTTTCGGTCATCTCTTCGACCTCCAGCGATTGATCAAATTCAGAATCCATCTGAGAATTCTACCATAAAAGTGCCGAAAAAACCAGCATTTGAACCAGTAAAAGTGCGGCTCGCGCGGCGATCGAAAGAAAGCGATCGCGTGAATAAAAACGCGCCATTTGCAACAGATAGATCAACAGGCCCAAAAAACGCAGGGGTGGCCAAATACCCAACGCTAAAAAATAATAGGCTTCTTTGAACTCACGCGCACCTCGATGCAAGATGTTGAGTCCAAAACTCCATCCCCCCATCAATATAAAAAACAAAAAAGCATCACCAAAATCCCAGCGGTAAGCCAAATCAGCCCCGGCTGAAATCGGCAACCAAACACGTGCAAGCGCGAGCAAGAGATGAATGGAAAAAATGGGAAGCATGGAACAGGTGGAACTTGCGTATACACTAGCAAACTCCTGCGGTAAATTGGGAGACGTTTTTACTCCTTTCAAAACTACATGCAATCCATCTCCACCGACGCCATCGCCCTCAAGTCATTTCAATCTATTAAAAATCACTGGAAAGAGTTTATTGTTCTGCCCGTAGCCATGGGTCTGCTATGGGTAATCGCAAGCTTTTTTCTCATAACATTCACCCCTGCTTCGTTCAAAGGCATGGGAATACTGGCCGCCTTTCTTTTATTTATCGGGGAAATTGTTTTTGGGCTCACTTATGCAGGCGCTCAATCGATTTGGTGCGAAGAAATTTTCAAAGGAGCCACTCAATTAAACGTAGAAGAAGGTCTTCAAAAAGGCCTGCGCCGCGTGCCTGGAACTCTGTGGACTCAAATTTTTCTGCTCATTAAGATTATACTGTGGTCTTGTCTGTTCTTGATTCCAGGAATTTACAAGGCCTATCAATATATACTTGCGCAAAAAGTGGCCCACATTGAAGGAATCTACGGAAGCGCGGCCCACCATCGAAGTCGCGAACTCGTGATGTCACAAGGCTGGTTGCAAACTTTCGGATCAATGTCAGCGATTGGGACTGTGACGGTGTTGGGGCTTTACATTCTCGTGGCCGTAGCCGGGCTGGCCCTGGGAGCCATCGGAGGTATTTTGGGAGTGCACGGTGGAGTTTCAGCAATGGTCTTGGGCGGACTTATGTTGATTTTGGGCGTTGGCGTTCTCATCGCGCTCATGGTTTTCATGTCAAACTGTATCGCCTTCATGTTTTTGACCTATCGTGAGGCCACTAAAAAGAAGAGCTGAGTTTGCGTTTTGACAAATTTTTGACTAAGATTCCGCCAACCTTATTCACTTCTTAACTTTTTTCCATGAATATTCCTATTCTCGCCATGGGAGCCAGCGTTGTGGTTCTTCTTTGGGCTGTTGGCCTCATCATTTCGGTGCTCAAAAAAGACGCCGGAAGCCCAGCCATGCAAGCCATTTCACAATCTATTCGCGAAGGAGCGATGGCCTATCTCGGCCGTCAAACCAAAACTCTCGCGGTTTTCACTATTCTCATTTTCTTGCTCTTGGGCCTCGGATTGCCTAAAAACGGAATTGAAATTGCTCTCGGGTTTTTAACCGGAGCCATTTTCTCAGCCCTCGCCGGATACATTGGTATGAGCGTGGCTGTTCGCGCCAACGTGCGCACCGCCGCTGCCGCAGAACACGGATTGCGCCCCGCTCTTTTTGTCGCCTTCCGCGGAGGAGCTGTGACTGGACTCGCAGTGGTGGGTCTCGCTCTTTTAGGAGTCGCCGGATTCTATTACATCTTCACAACCTATTACGGATTTGACCCCAGCTCAGCACCTCAACTCTTGATCGGGTTCGGATTCGGAGCTTCTCTCATCTCACTCTTCGCTCGTGTGGGTGGAGGAATTTACACCAAGGCTGCCGATGTGGGAGCTGATCTCGTGGGTAAAGTCGAAGCTGGAATTCCTGAAGATGATCCTCGCAACCCAGGTGTGATCGCCGACAACGTCGGTGACAACGTCGGTGACTGTGCCGGAATGGGAGCTGATTTGTTTGAAACCTACGCTGTAACCTTGATCGCCGCGATGATTTTGGCCAGCTCAACCTTGGCCGCCGAACACGGAAGCGTGGTGGTGGAATATCCTCTCGCCCTCGGAGCCGTTGCAGCTCTCGCGAGCATCATCGGAATTTACTGCGTGCGACTTGGGAAAAACAAGAAGAACATCATGAGTGCGCTCTACCGTGGAACCCTCGTGACTGGATTGATTTCAGCTGTTGCGTTCTACTTTGTGACCGACCGCATGTTGCATGATCCTAAAATCTTCTTTGCAGGTCTCGTAGGATTGGTAACCACCGTTCTCATCAGCATCGCTACTGAGTACTACACATCCACATCGTTCTCACCGGTGCAACGCATCGCCAAATCATCTGAAACTGGGGCTGGAACCAATTTGATCACCGGGCTCGCCGTGGGTCTCTACTCCACCTTTCCAATGACCCTCATCATTGTGGGTGCGATCTTGGTCTCCTATTTGCTCGGAGAAAGCTCCACGTTCGAAAATGGAATTTACGGAATTGCCATCGCCGCTGTTTCAATGCTCTCGACTGCTGGAATGGTGATTGCCATGGACTCATACGGTCCTATCACTGACAACGCAGGGGGAATCGCAGAAATGGCAAAATTGCCTAAGAGTGTACGTGAAAATACCGACGCTCTCGATGCAGTGGGAAACACAACTAAAGCAGTGACCAAGGGTTACGCTATCGGTTCAGCCGCCTTGGCTGCGCTCGTACTCTTCCAGGCCTACGGAGAAGAACTCAGCAAGGCCAGTGGAACATCATTCGTTTTTGATATTGCAAACTACAAAGTATTGATTGGACTCTTCATCGGAGGAGCTCTCCCCTTCTTGTTCTCTGCCTATTTGATGGAAGCTGTGGGACGCGCCGCGTTCTCAGTTGTGGAAGAAGTGCGTCGTCAATTCCGTGAAATCAAAGGCATCATGGAAGGCACTGGAAAACCTGAATACAACACCTGTGTGGACATTGTGACTCGCGCCGCTCTCAGAGAAATGATCGTGCCCGGCCTGATGGCCGTCTTCGCACCGGTCATCGTTGGGTTCGTGTTCGGTCCTCTCGCTCTCGGTGGATTGCTCGGAGGAGTGATCATCACCGGTCTCTTGATGCTGGCTGTTAACATTCCAATGTCAGCCATTAAC
>CAZBZW010000046.1:0-518 GCA_964496535.1 uncultured Candidatus Peribacteria bacterium | reverse complement strand
CTTGATGGGAATCAACATGTCCAATGCCGGAGGTGCTTGGGACAATGCCAAGAAATACGTTGAAAGCGGAAATCACGGAGGCAAAGGCTCTGAAGCTCACAAGGCCGCTGTGGTCGGTGATACCGTCGGTGATCCTTACAAAGACACTGCGGGCCCCGCTCTCAATGCTCTCATCAAAGTGATCAACACCATCGCTCTGATCATCGCTCCGATCATTGTGGGAAGCTCGTTGCTATAAAAGAACATAAAAATTTAAAAGGAAAGCCGGGTTGAAAAATCCGGCTTTTTTAGTGTCGATTTTAGAGGCTGCTCACATTACAATGATCTCTTCCCCACACGTCACAAACCATGCCTCTCTTCCACCCTTTTCAGTTTCAATATCAAAGCACCCTAATTGAATTCAAGGGGGACTACGCATTGGTGCGAGCCGAGAAAGGGCCGGTCAAAGGAGATTTCTTTGTGCCCAAGGCCTTATTGCCTCAAAACCTGAACGAAGGCGACGCGTTCACGTTGTCGTT
>CAZBZW010000045.1:0-7076 GCA_964496535.1 uncultured Candidatus Peribacteria bacterium | reverse complement strand
CATTATATGGAAGAGGCTGAAAAAATTTTAACAGAGCTGGAATTGTGGGGTCAGAAAGACAAAGTGTCACGAGCACTTTCGGGTGGGATGAAGCGACGACTCATGATTGCTCGGGCGCTCATCCATCGTCCGCGACTGCTGATTTTAGACGAGCCGACCGCTGGCGTGGATGTGGAACTTCGCTATGGCATGTGGAAGACGTTGAACCGACTGAATGCCGAGGGCACGACCATTTTGATGACCACGCATTATTTGGAAGAAGCCGAGCAGCTTTGTAAAAATCTCGCCATTATTAAAGAGGGCTTGGTGGTGAAAGAGGGTTCCGTGAAGTCGATTTTGAAGAATTTGGACAGCGAGACCTGGATTGTGGACTTTGGTGATGAAAGCGTGGAGGTGGAACTTTCGGGCGGTGAATCGGTGACACATTTGATTGAACGCTTGAAACATGAAGGCAAGGAAGTCACAGGCTTGCGACCGAAAGGCAATCGTCTTGAAAAATTATTCTTAAGCATTCTCAAAAAATGATTGAACGAGTGTGGATTCCATTGATGACGATTGTGCGTAAAGAAGTGACGCGCTTTTTGCGCATTTGGGTGCAGACTTTGATTCCGCCGGTGATCAATCAATCGCTCTACTTCATTATTTTTGGCGGTTTTATTGGTTCGCAAATTTCAGATATTCATGGCGTGCGCTACATGGCATTCATCGTGCCTGGACTCATCATGATGGCTGTGATCAACAGCTCGTTTTCGAATGTGGTGAGCTCGTTTTTTGGCGCGAAATTTCAGCGCAACATTGAAGAATTGATGGTCTCCCCCACCCCCGAATGGGTGATTTTATTGGGCTACACGCTCGGTGGAGTCTTGCGCGGCCTGCTGGTGGGACTGATTATTTTAGGTGTGTCGATGATTTTCGTTTCGATTCCGTTCGCGCATCCATTTTTAATTCTGGCCTTTGCGGTTTTGACCGCGCTGACTTTTTCATTGGCTGGATTTTTGAATGCCCTCTACGCCACCAAATTTGACGACGTGAGCTTCTTTCCCACCTTTATTCTGACTCCTTTGAGTTATTTTGGCGGCGTGTTTTACTCCATCCAAAGTCTGCCTCCATTTTGGCAATCGCTGTCACGCTTCAACCCCATGCTCTACATGATCGATGGGTTTCGCTACGGATTTTTTGGCCAAGCCGACGTGAACGCCTGGGTGAGTTTGGCCTTTTTAACAGGCTTCACGATTTTGTTGTGGACCGTGAACTGGTGGATGCTGAAACGCGGCAGTGGACTGAGGAGCTAGCTGCTATCTACTCACCTTAATAATCCTCACCGGGCACGCATCAGCAGCCATGCGGTTGGCTTCTTCGTCGCAGTCGAAAATATCGCCCACCACGACTTTGCCCTTGGTTTTGCCTCCCACAAGATTGGCCTTGCCGTCTTTTTCATCCATGACCCAAGTCTGAGGTGCGATGGCGGCACAGGTGTTGCATCCGATGCAATTGGCGCGCTGATGAATGATTTTAAGCGGGGACATCGGCTCGTTTTTTGAGAATGTAGACCTTGTCGTTTTTGCGCACTTGAGTCGGAACAGGCACGGTCACGAGGGCGGGCTTGCCAGAACTTTCAACATGGGCTTCGTCGCGCATCATGTCAGTGACATCGGTGTAAACGACGCCGGTGTTGATACCCATGATCACGAGACGTTCCCCTTTTTGAATTTCGTGAGCCTGCACTTGAACTTCGGCGATGCCAGCCTTTGGAAAATAATGGTTCACGACTCCAGAAAAAATGCGCTCTTCGGGTGAACGGTTGTCGGGATGTCCGCTCATTTCAGGCAAAGGTCGTCCGAGGTAGTAGCCTTCGGTGAATCCCCGATTGTAAACTTTTTCGAGGGTTTGCATCCAGGCGTGAACTTTTTCAGGAGTGAATGTGCCTGCAAGGATGGCTTCACTGGCCTCTTTATAAACGCGCACTGTGGTGTCGACGTAATCGGCGGTGCGTCCGCGGCCCTCAATCTTGAAAACGCTGACGCCAGCTTCTACGACCTTGTCGAGAAAAGACAAGGTGCAGAGGTCTGTTGGGCTTAAAATGTATTGGTTGTCGAGTTGCATTTCTTTGCCGGTTTCTTCGTCGATCAGACGGTATTTGCGACGACATTCCTGCAAACACGCTCCGCGTTGAGCTGAAGTGTTGTTCTGCAAGAGGCTCATTTGGCAACGTCCGCTTTGCGCGATGCAGAGGGCGCCGTGCACAAAGATTTCAATCTTCACGGGTTTGCCGGCAGGGCCACAGACGTTTTCTTCGTGAATGCGTTCGCAGATTTTTTTGATCATGGGCAGATCGACTTCGCGCGCCAATACAATGGTGTCGGCGTACTGCGAGTAAAATTTCACGGCTTCGTAATTTGAGATCGAAAGTTGAGTGGAGGCGTGCACAGGCAAGCCCACTTCGGTGGCATATTGCAAAGCGGCAATATCTTGAATAATGCCTGCATCGACTCCGGCTTTTTTTGCAGTATCGATGATTTGGCGCATCAAACTCAGGTCGTGATCATACAAGAGCGTGTTCATGGTGATGTAGCATTTGACGCCCGCTTCATGACAGCGTTGAGCCACTTCATGAACTTCTTCAAGTGTGAAGTTGTGGGAGGCACGAGCTCGCATGTTGAGCTGGGCGACTCCAAAATAAATGCTGTCGGCACCGGCATTGAGCGCGGCGGCCAGGGATTCAAAAGAACCCACCGGAGCCATGATTTCTGGTTTTTGCATGGCGGAATTTTAGCGTGACTTCTTGAAATATGCTAGTCTCTGGTCATAATCTTAATTTTTATGAAAAAAATTCTTCCTACACTCGTACTCGCATCCCTGCTCGTCGCCTGCCAAGCGGCACCTCAAGAAACTCCGACTCTGCCCACCGAAGACAGCAGTCAGGTCTTCAACGAATATTTCTCTTTTGACCTGCCTGCAGGTTGGGTCCAAGAAATGGATACTCCCCTGGATGGCCCTGTGACTTATTACCTTCGCAGTCAAGAAACCATGCCTGATGGCTATTCTTGTGAAGAAGATATTGCCAGCGTGAATATCGCTCCTTATCTCTACAATGACCCCAAGGTTTCAACTGATTTTGATACCCTTGCTCTTTCAAAGGGAGTCTACGATGAAGCGGGCAGTTTGGGCCAATTTGGAGGCAAAGCGGAAAAAACCACCTTCAATGGAAAACCTGCCTATCATTATGAAGATGCCGGCATTGAAGCTCCTTGCCCTGGTTCTGCATATTTGGTGAATGACGGCGACTATTTCTTTCAAGTGATTGCTTTCTCGAAAGCCGGTGGAAAAGCCGAAGAAGATATGAAGGCACTCATTGACTCTATTGTTTGGTAATTCAATTTTTTAACCCCCATTTTATGAACCCCGTTCTCGAACCTCTGCACTGGCGCTACGCCACCAAAATGTTTGATGCTTCTAAAAAGCTCACTCAAGAACAACTCGATACTCTTCTGGAAGCCTTGCAGCTCACTGCTTCATCGTATGGACTTCAACCTTACAAGTTCGTGGTGGTGAACAATCCTGAACTTCGAACGAAAATCCGTGAAAAAGCTTGGAATCAAGGCCAGGTCACCGATGCATCTCACTTGATCGTGATGTGTGCTCGCACTGACGTGAATGCTGATTACGTGGAACGTTACGTTAAAATGGCCGCTGAAACTCAAGGTATTGATCCTGCAGTTCTCGATGGCTACAAACAAATGATGCTGGGTTTCGTGAACGGTAAAACTCCTACTGAACTCGAACAATGGGCCACTCAACAACTTTACATTGCGATGGGTCAAGTTTTGGACGTTGCCGCTGAACTGCGCGTGGACGCCTGCCCCATGGAAGGATTTGATCCTCTCGCGGTGGATGAAATTTTGGGACTTGCGGGTAAAAATTTGAAGTCCAAATTGCTCTGCCCTGTGGGCTTCCGCTCTGCCGAAGACCATTCTGCGGGTCGAACCAAAGTGCGCTTTCCTAAAGAAGAATTATTCTTATTTGCATAATCTTAGTTCTTGAAAATCTTTGCACTTCCCTTCTTCGTTTTAAGCTTCAGTGCCTGCGGTGTTTTGGTCCCTGTTGAAGGGCCCGTTCCCACTTCAGAAGTTGAAGTGACCCTGCCTGAGGCGGGATCCGTGGTGACCAGTCCTTTAAATATTGAAGGTTCGGCGCCCGGCCCTTGGTTTTTTGAAGCCAGCCTGCCTGTAACCTTGAAAGCCGATGATGGCACTGTTTTGGCTCGTGGAGCGGCTCAAGCGGAGAGCAGTTGGCAGACGATTGAACGAGTGGAGTTCATGGCGACCCTAGAATTTGATTCGGGTTCTTATACTGAAGGTGTCTTGATCTTCGAAAAAGACAATCCATCAGGTCTGCCGGAACATTCCGGAACTTACGAAATGGAAGTGAGGTTTTAATCTCAATGCATTTAAAAGACCCTGTGGTTTTGGCCGCAGGGTCTTTTTTGCTTCTTGAATTCAGACCTACTTCACTCTATAAGTGAAGCTTGCGGTGAGGGTGACGGTTTGGGTGCCGGGTTGAATTTCAGGCACGGCCATTAAGGCGTCTTCTCTCACGGCTCCTTCTGCCATCATCGAAACGCCTTTGTCGTAGTAGATGGGTCCGCTGGAATATTCGTAGTAGCTCACCACTTTTCCGAGATGAATTCCGCTTTCTTTTTCGATGGCATCGGCCTTAGCACGAGCTTTAGCGATGGCCTCAATGCGAGCTTCTTGCATGGCGGCATCTTGGTCTTCGAGTGAGAAGGTGACACCTCCCACGTCGGTGGCTCCAGCGCCAGTTGCGGCGGTGAGAATTTCACCCACCTTGGTGAGATCGTGCACTTTCACATTCACATTTTGAGATGATTTGAATCCATCTTCTTTGTATTCGGTGCCATTCCATTCGAGGTTGGGCGCCAAGTTGTAACCACTGGTTTGAATGTCGGCTTCAACGATCCCTTTTTCTTTGAGAACAGCAAGAATCGCGTTCATGGTTTCGGTGCTTTTTTGAGATGCTTCAGCGGCGGTTGCGCCTTTGGCTGAAATCCCCAAGTTGAGCTGAGCCATGTCGGGTGCGGCGTCCACTTCACCGACTCCTTCAATGGTGATTTGTTGAGGGTAATTTCCGCTCGAAGCTCCGAATAAAAGTGAGTATGAGTAGGCTCCAGCGTAAAGGAAAACTCCAACCGTGAAAGCCACCGCAGTGGCAAAGACCCTGTTGGAAAGGTCAAAATTATAACTTTGTGACATGGGCGTGAGGGTTAAGTGTTTTTACTTTAACAGAACCAGTCTGTCTTTTTCAAACTTTACCTGAACGGAGTCGCCATCTTTAATCTTGCCTTCAATGATCTGCAGGGACAGTTCGTCTAAAATCTCATTTTGAATGAGGCGACGGAGGGGTCGAGCTCCATAGTCGGGGTCGTAGCCAGTCCTTGCAAGATAAGCGAGTGCTTTGTGATCGAGCGCAAGATGGATGTTGCGCTCGGCCAGACGTTTTTGAAGCTTTTCAATTTGCAAACTGACAATGGATTCGATTTCTTTTTCAGTGAGTGCAGCGAAAGTGACAATGGCATCAAGACGGTTTAAAAATTCAGGCCGGAAGGTAGATTTTAGCTGATTTTCAGCGATATTTGACGTGAGAATGATCACCGTGTTTTTGAAGTTGACGGTGCGTCCTTTGGAGTCGGTGAGATGACCTTCATCAAGAATTTGGAGCAACATGTTGAAGACATCGGAATGCGCTTTTTCAACTTCATCAAAAAGTACGAGCGAAAATGGATGTTTGCGCACGGCTTCAGTGAGCTGACCACCTTCTTCATATCCGATGTAGCCTGGGGGTGAACCAACGAGGCGTGCGACTGAATGCTTCTCCATATATTCCGACATATCGAGACGAATGATACGGTGCTCGTCGTCAAAAAGTTCGGCGGCTAGGGCTTTGGCAAGTTCGGTTTTTCCAACTCCGGTGGGACCCAGAAAGAAGAATGATCCGATGGGACGATTTTCATCTTGAATGCCCGCACGACTTCGACGAACAGCGTTGCTCACTGCTTTCACTGCTTCTTTTTGGCCGATCACACGTTTGCCAATTTCAGTCTCAAGATGTGTGAGTTTTTGAGTTTCTTCGGTCAGCATTTTTGAAACCGGAATTTTAGTCCAGCGTGACACCACTTCGGCAATGTCTTCTTCGGTCACCTCTTCTTTGAGCATGCGCTTGTCAGAGGCCAGCTTTTGCCATTCTTCTTTTTTTGTTTCTTGTTTTTTTTGAAGTTCGGGAATTTTTCCATAGGTGATTTCCGCGACTTTTTGCAGGTCTCCGGCGCGTTCAAATTGTGCGGCTTGAGCTTTCAAGGCATCGATTTCTTCATCGAAATTTTTGAGCGCATCAAGAATTTCACGCTCCTGCTTCCAATTGATTTCGAGTTTTTGGTTCTCCTCTTTGAGTTCAGCCAGTTCTTTTTCAAGATCTTTCAAACGTTTTTCACTGGCGGGGTCGGCCTCTTTTTTGAGGGCATTTTTTTCGATTTCAAGCTGGCGTATTTTTCGCTGAAAACGATCCAGCTCGGTAGGCATACTGTCATTTTCGATTCGAATCACACTGCAGGCTTCGTCCATGAGGTCGATGGCCTTATCAGGCAAAAAACGATCTGAGATATAACGATCTGAAAGAGTTACGGCGGCTACGAGCGCGTTGTCGCGAATTTTTACTCCATGATGCAGTTCGTATTTTTCTTTGATTCCACGCAAAATTGAAATGGCATCTTTCACGTTGGGCTCTTCAACCATTACGGGCTGAAAACGACGTTCGAGTGCGGCATCCTTCTCAACATGCTGACGATATTCTTTGAGAGTGGTGGCCCCAATGGTGCGGAGTTTTCCTCGGGCCAATGCGGGCTTCAATAAATTTCCGGCGTCGGTGGAACCTTCGCTGGCTCCCGCGCCCACAATGGTATGCAATTCATCGATGAATAAAATCACCTCCCCGTCAGAAGATTCAATTTCTTTAATAATGGCTTTCAATCGCTCTTCAAATTCTCCGCGGTATTTAGTTCCGGC
>CAZBZW010000044.1:2422-7335 GCA_964496535.1 uncultured Candidatus Peribacteria bacterium | reverse complement strand
ATAGTTTGACTTCACACGAGTCACTTGAGTTTGCCAGAGGTCTCCGGGTACGGAGCGGGGCAGAAAGACCTTGAGGCCATCCACACTGCCCACGCCATCTCCACCAAACAACAGGCGGTCGATCTTCAGATTCACCTCATCATTTTTCTTCAGTTTTTTGTCGGTCACGAAAAGTTCTGTTAAATTGCTCGAAGAGTGATACCACGCCCATGATGCGGATACAAACAATTCAGGTAGGAGAAACGAAAAATCAATCTCTTCGGGCACTCGAAAATGAGTATGAAACTTGGTTGAGACCTTGGGTCAAATGGAAGGAGCACAGCTTGAAAGCCTCGAGTTCAGACAACGCGGAACGCGCTCGAAAAGAAGAAGCCGCTCTGCTCTTGAAGGCGATGGAAGGCGCACATTTTGTAGTGGCCCTCACGCCCGATGGCCAAAGCTTCACCAGCGAAGCCTTTGCACACAAAATCGAAGCCATCAAAGACCGCGAAGGGGAGCTCACCTTGGTGATCGGCGGTTCTCACGGATTGCACGCTTCGGTGCTCGACGCCTGTCGCGAGCAGTGGTCACTATCGCCTCTCACGTTCACTCACGAACTCACTCGTGTGGTCTTGAAGGAACAAATCTACCGAGCCTTCTCGATTTTAGCCGGTAAAAATTATCACAAATGAAACGATTCAAACGCTTGGCGTATTTGTTGCCCTGGTTGATTGCGCTCATTTTGGGCATGGTCACATTGCGCGGGCTCGATCAGGCCACTCCTGAAGCCAACGCCCTCGAAGGCCGCTCCATTTTTTCATTTTGGAACGAAAAGAAAATGGAAGACCCGATCGCGATCATGTTCACCGGAGACATCATGCTCGACCGCTACATTGCCACCCTGCACGAACGAAACGGAGGCGAGTTCCCGTTCACCCACATGCCCGAAGTGATTCAGGCTGTTGAAGACGCGCTCGAAGTCGACCATCTTGACCTGATTGCAGGCAATGTCGAAGGCCCGATCAGCGACTCAAAATACAAAAACAACGGCACGGCCATGCGCTTCAACTTCAAGCCCGAAACCGCTCAACAACTTGCCGACGTGGGGTTCACTACTGCGAATCTCGCCAACAATCACACACTCGATCAAGGCCCCGATGCCTATCAGCAAAGCCATGACTACCTTGAAGCCGCCGGAATCCGTGCCTTTGGCCACCCCACCGACCCCAATTCAGAATATGGCTTCATCACTTATGATTTTGACGGCAGCACAGTCGGATTTTTAGGATTCAACGACGCGGTCACCCACCTGGATTACGACGATGCATTGGCAAAAATCGATGAAGTTGCACCCAGCGTCGACACCTTGATTGTTGCGATTCACTGGGGGATTGAATACGAACCCACGGCTCGCAAAAGCATTCAAGAATTTGCGCATCAAATGGTCGATCACGGAGTCGATTTCATTTGGGGCACCCACCCGCACGTCGTTCAAAATCACGAAACTTACAACGGTGCGCCTATTTACTACAGTTTGGGCAATTTTGTTTTTGATCAATATTGGTCGAAGGCTACCCAAAAAGGCCTCGTGCTCGGCCTCAAAATCGTGAACGGCGAAATGACCGTCGTCGAAATTCCCGTCGACTTAGTGAATCAAGGGGAGCCGCGGCCTAGCGTTCTGTCGGAATAGTCCAGCAAAACACGGTAGCTGACATTTCATGTCCATGATCTGTATATCTAAAGATTCTGGATTCATGGGTCAATTGACCACCAAAAGGCACCCTCAGTGGGTCGTCTGTGAACTGCAAAACGCCATCAGCATCTCGAACCTCAGCCCCATTGTCATCTCTCACAACTGTGGTTCTTCGATAGACAGTATCGTATTGATGGCGAGTTTTTACGAGAAAACTTTCTTCGGTCAGACCTGCGGGAAGGACTTCACACTGGGCGGGAGCTTGATGGGTTGCCGAAAAAGCTTCACGAAAAGAAATTACCGGTGCAAGTCTCAAGGGGTCAATCGCGGATGGAGCGGTCTCTCCAGAATGGAAAGAGTCCACTTCATTGCTTGATCCGCACAGAATGAGTCCACCGCCAAGAAGCGCTGTACCAGCTGCAGCCAAAACCCATGTTTTTATTCTCGCGGGTGTAGCTTCAGCTAAAGGTGTTTCTTCTGTTCGCGCGGACATCTCAGCAGGTCGAGCGATGGGCATAGTTTCGTGCGCAGCCATCCCTTCTGTTGTTCGGGCCGCATATTCCTCGGCAGGAATTTCAAGACCTAGACGCATACTGCTAGCAACACAGGTCATATCACGAGCATCGTCAGCTCCATCAATATCATCTAGCAAATCCTCCGATTCCTGGCGAAAGCGTGTCATATTTGACATTTAAATTAAACGAATCCTAGCATATCTTTTTGTTTTGTCAACGCGACGCCCCGACAGCGCGACCTCTGAACCTGTTGCGCACGCACGGCGAAACGTTCCCGAGAATGTTTTCATCGGTTTTAACTTGCTCTTTTAAAGAAATTTTTATAATATCGCAAACCTTATATCGCCCATGTCAACCCAAGCGTTAGATTGGCTCAAGAGTAGGGTCGAAGATCCAAGCCCTTTGATTGACCTAGAAGGCCTGGAGGGTGAGCTGGGTAACGAGCTGGGCATCCAGTTCAAAGTTGAAGAAAAAGCTGAATTGACGGGGCTTCTTGAAAATCCTGAATTTCTTGAGGTGGTTCTAGAAGCCACTTCAAACCTTGGCGTGCTGATCTTTCGGTGCTTAGATGAACAACCTTTTGACGAAACTCAGGCTGATCCGAGAAAAGCAGATTTCGTTCACCCGAGACTCTCTATTCCATTTCATTTCGATATTCAGAGCAAATGGATTGGGGAGGGAAACTACCTTCGCTGGCCTTGGTGGAGCCATGCTGTTCAGGGGCTATATCATAATCCAAGTTCGCAAGGTCGAGTTGCAGATACCCTGATTACAACCACTCAAGCTGCATATCAAGGTTTTGAGACTGTACGTCGTGAAGAGCCTATTTTAGATGAAGCTATTAAAAGGCTTGCACCCACCGCCTTGCCCTTCACTCGAAAAGAAGCGGTCATACCCATGGCGTGGACTCAGTACGTCTTAAACGAGCGGAAGAAAGAGGGTTTTCCAATAGAAGAGTGCGAACGCATCCACCAGGCCATTTTCAAAGCCACTCCGTCACTCAGAATTCCTTGGAGAGACCCAGCCTACTCTAAAGGAGGAACTTTAGTTTTATGGTCCGCAGGTCGTCGACTGGCTCGCACTCGACCTCTTGTTCATGCACGAGACAATCGAGGTCACACGCTGACACCAGGTGTAGAACCTCCTTTAATGCGATTTAACCTCACGAACACCAGCCGATCTTCAGAAGAAAGACTCGGCTCAAAACGATAGCCCGCTTCGCAAAATGCACGCACGCCATCGAGAGTTTCAACACGATTTTTGACCACGTGGGCGGCCATCATGCCTCGGGCCAGTTTTGCAAACAGCGCTCGAATCACGAGTTTTTTGCCGACTCGCTCTTTAAAAACCACGTCGACCCAGTGCCCACGCAACCTGCGCCGGTCGATCGCCTTTGCGTATTCATGCGAGGCACAATTCAAAATCAGTTCATCGCCCAAAGTCTCGGCCACGCGAGGTTTCCATAGAGCATAAAGATCGCGACCCCACGCTCCGCGCACTGGAATTTTCATTTCAAGTCGGTAGGGTTGAATCAGGTCGAGCGGGCGCAAAATCCCATAGAGGCCGCTCAAAATGCGCACATGATCGTGGGCGTAAAAAATATCGTCGACACTGAAGGTCGAGGCTTGCATGCCGCGGTAGACATCGCCGACATATGCGAAAAGACAAATTTTGCCCGCCTGAGGATTCGCACTGAAATTCTGCCAACGCTCAAAATTCACGGCCGCCAAGTTTTCGCTAATTTTCATGCGTTTTTGGATGTCATTCGCAGACCAAGTTCGCAAGGTTTTAGCCAAAGCCACCGCCTCACTTGCAAAAACAGGCAGTGTGAAGTCGGCTACAGGAGCGCGTTTTTCGAAGTCGAGGGTTTTGGCGGGGGAAAGAAGAACCAACATGAAAGCATCCTAGCATTTTGGTGGATTTTCAGGTATAATAAAATGATTTAATACAAAACCATGAAACTACTCTGTCGGGGCGCAAATCGAGAAGTAACCGGATCACGTCATTTATTGCAGGTGAACGGCAAGCAAATTTTGCTCGATTGTGGGCTTTACCAGGGACGCCGCAGTGAAGAATATGAAAAAAATGCAAATTTTGGTTTTGACCCTAAAACCATTGATGCCGTGCTCATTTCACATGCGCACATGGACCACGCCGGCAACCTGCCCAACCTGGTCAAACAAGGCTTCAACGGGCCCATCTACGCCACATCGGCCACCCGCGACCTGCTCGAATACATGCTCAAAGACAGCGCCTACATCCAAGAGCGCGAAATCGAATACGTGAATCGCAAAGCCAAAGTTAATGGAACTCCTGAAGCGGTGCCGCTTTACACTATTGATGACGTGGAACGCACGCTGCCTCTGCTCAAACCGATTGAAGTCGGCACGTGCCTCGACTTGAGCGACGGAGTCAAAGCTTGCTTCAACGAAGCCGGTCACATTCTCGGTTCCGCCATCATCACGCTCACGGTGGAAGATCAAGACGATGGCCAGAAAAAAACGCTGGCATTCACCGGCGACCTCGGACGCAAAAACCTGCCGCTGATCAAAGATCCGTATCAAGTGGAGTCGGTGGACACGCTCATGATCGAATCGACTTACGGGAACCGCCTGCACGAATCGATTTTAGAAGCCGAAGACAAGTTGGCCGAAATCGTGAACGAAACCGCCAAACATGGTGGAAAAATTTTAATCCCAGCCTTTTCGCTCGGACGCACTCAAGCA
>CAZBZW010000044.1:0-2412 GCA_964496535.1 uncultured Candidatus Peribacteria bacterium | reverse complement strand
TCTTTTCACTACATCGCCTTTCGGATGCCGGACGTATTCCGAATATCCCCATCTATGTGGATTCACCCCTGTCGGTGAATGTGACCGAAGTCTTTAAAAAGCACGCCAAAGGTCTCGACGAAGAGGCTCAGGTGTTTTTGGATGACGATAAAGATCCGCTTGGGTTTAGAAGTTTGAAATACGTGCAATCCGTCGAAGAATCGAAAGCACTCAACAACCACAATGGCCCTTGTATTATCGTGGCCTCTTCAGGAATGGTCGAACACGGCCGCATTTTGCATCACCTGAAAAACGCCATCGAAGATCATCGAAATACGCTGTTGATTGTGGGATTTCAGGCTCAAAATACCCTCGGACGCAAATTGCTCGAAGGTCAAAAAGAAGTGAACATTTTTGGGGAGCCTTATGCCGTCAAAATTCAGGTCAAAGTGATGAATGCTTACTCGGCCCATGCCGATCGCAGTGATTTGCTTTCGTACGTCAGCAAGATCAAAGGCCTCAAAAAAGTCATCTTGGTGCACGGCGAAGAACAAGCCGCTCTCGACCTGCAAACCGCCCTCAAATCCAACACTTCGGCTGAAATTCTAGTGCCCAGCTATGGGGATGAGATCAGTCTGTAAACCTATCGGCAGGGAATATTGACGAAACGCCAAAAATATTTTAGGATGCCAATATGTCTGAAGCTCAGCATATTGGTCAGTCAGAGTTTCCGTTAAAAAGGGCCCTCCTCGCAATTGTGGCAGTTTTAATTTTTGCGGATCAATGCGGTAGATTTGATCATCAGCCCCCCAATCCATTCGCAGATTTGCCAGTCGCACTTCATATAAATGGGGAAAAGAAAATTGAGTATGCCAAAAAGATTGAAAAGTTTCTTAAAGAAAATACAGATTTCAGGGCAACACATAAAAATTTAGATCAAGACTCAAAAAAATGGGCAAGTGCCATTGTCACCGCCTGCGAAAAAACAGGCATGCCCTTAGAAGATGAAAATATAAAACTGATTCTTGCAGTTTTGAAAGGGGAAAGCGGATTTCGTGTGGATCCGCCCATTATTGGCGGCATGGGGCAAAAGTACGAGCGTTATATGAGAGAAATAAAAGAAGAATTAGAAGATGCTTCCATTCCAGAAAGAATGAAAGCAGAGCTTAAAGAGTGGATTAAGGGCTATGAAGATAAGTATGGGAAGGGAATTAAAGGAGCTAAAACAGAGCAAGAACTCGACAAAACTTTAGAGAAAATAAGAAACGAACTGGGAGCTATTTTAAACCCCATTTTTTGGCTGGGTCAGGGTACCCCAGGGGTGAATGAGCTAGCAGAAAAAGTTGAAGAAAAATTAAATGTAGCGACCTTGGGTTCCATGCAGGTTGATAAGAGAAAAGCTGAAGAATATTTTGAATTACGTTACGGAAAAGATCTGAGTGAGAATGAGGTTCGTGACAAGCTATTCACTCTCGAGGGGGGAATCGAAGCGGGGACGGCATTACTGAGCTTGTCGACCGCGACATACAAAGGAAAGAAAGACTGGCAAAAATTTGTGTTTGCAGACTATCATGCGGGACTTTTCTCTTCGAGAAATGCAGGCTTTCAGGCAAGTCTAGCTCAGGCAAGTGGCAAGCGCTTGGTGGCAGATGGCGACCTGTTAGCTTATCGAAATGGAAAAATTGCCTCAGGAATAAGCGCAACAAAAAAAGTGACTTGGGAATGGATTGAGGCAAAAAATTTACCCCACCATGATGTGTACGCTCCAATGTGTTATTTTGATCAGCATATCAAATACTGCCTGAGTGACATGCTCAAACTAGAAAAGACCGCTTCATTTAAAGACTCCGATATATACAAGAAAGTGAATACAGCGCACGAAATTGAGCCTAAAATACCTGAGTCTGCAGCCACTAGCGCAAAAATTGCAGGAGCATATACGACAAAGACCTACGTCGGCCAAAAAATGGAAGACTATAATCAATTCAGACTTTAAATGAAATTAGCCGCCGCCGCATTATCCGTAGCTTTATTCAGCTCTGCCCCTGATGCTTTTGCGCAAACGACTGCGCCAAGGCCTACTCTAGGGCGGCCACTTGAAGCACCCGTCAGGGTGCCTACAGTTGAAAAACAGTCTGATCCAGGTCCGGTGGATGAAGCTCTTGATGCGGCAAGAAAACGACTGTTGGCCGCTATTCAGCGCGACTATCCTGGATGTCGTGATGTGAGGGCAGATTTTGCGCCACACCCAGACGTAATGGTAACGGCAACCTGTGATGGAAAACCGCTGAAACTTTTCTTTGATGCGCCAGCCAGACCAACCCTACAGGAAGGTGTATTCCGTTACACAAGTGATTTTGGAGTGCAAATTACTGAACAGGGTCCAAATGGCCAGCCTTCAGGAAGAACGGTCGAAATGGGCCCAAACTATAA
>CAZBZW010000043.1:1809-7427 GCA_964496535.1 uncultured Candidatus Peribacteria bacterium | reverse complement strand
AAGGGTCGGTGGCGAAAATTTGTAGATAAGCGGGGAGTGGATTTTCGATGCCCAGCTTTTGAATGACCACTTCAGTTTCAGGATTGTCGGTCAGGAATTTTTGCAAAGCCTCTTCTTTGCTGACGTAGACCACATCGCGCACGCGGTCGTCTTTTTCGAGCTCTAAAATAGCTTGGTTCACTTCATAAAGGCCGGCATCTTCTTTCAAGTACACGAGCAAATCGACTTGGCTTTGCAGTTCGGTGACCGTGCCTCCTACCAAGGTGTGAAGAGCCAACACGATGTTCACCATGAACACCGATAAGCCCATCATGGCGAGTGTGGCCATCGAAAGAACTGGGTTTCGGGTGAGACCCTGAAGGGCCATCAAGCTGACGAGTCGGAGGCGGGCCATTTTTTAATGAGGGAGCTTTTGAAAGTCTGAGGTTCAAATGCATTCAGACGCACGATGTCTGTTTGCATCTTCTCTTGAATGATGAGCTTTTTGAGCCCGTAGGTAAAGACGAACTGATCATACCCCAAAGCGATGACGTCAGGGCGCATTTTTCGAATCACTTTATATTTGTCGTCGGCGTATCCGAGCACGGCTTTGGTCACGTGTTCGCAGGCGGCCACGTCACGCAAACGCTTGCGTTCGTTAAAGTGGGGTGCTTCACCTTTCACTTTGGTCACCGTTTCGTCGCGCGAAATCACCACGATCAACTCGTCGCCCAAAGCTCGGGCTTGCTTCAAATAGTCTTCATGGCCGGCATGGAAGTAATCAAAAGTTCCAAAGGCCATGACGATTTTTGCTTCAGAGTTGGGCATCGGGCAGGCTGAAATTGATGAATAGGGTCGCCAAAAATATCAGAAGTGAGAGCCCCACGCAAAGTTGAAACACCCGATGCGAGTCGAGGCCCATTTTTTCGGCCTGCAGACTGGCGCGTGCGCTACCGTAAGTGAGTGCTGAGAAAATGAAGGGTAGATCTAAATTTTGATGCAAAAGCACGAAAATCGGCATGCGAAGCCCTTTGAGCACCCAAAAACTGACGAAAAGTTGAGCCAAGCCGAGCACCCAAAAAAAGAAGAATGAGACTTGCGAAATGTTTTTGAGCGTGATGTTCATTTGAACTTGAAGAGACTCGGCCTGCTTAGGTAAAGTTACCTGTGCTATGCAGATTTCTCAAGATGACGTTCGCAAAATTGCCCAACTGGCTCGACTGAAATTGACTGACGAAGAAGTCATTCGCTTTTCAGGTCAACTCACCGATATTTTGTCGTATGTCGATCTATTGAAAGAACTCGACACTGCGGGCGTTCCCGAGACCTCTCAGGTGACGGGTTTGGCCAATGTGACTCGTGTGGACGAACTTCGCAGCGAACCCCTCTGCACATCCGATGAACTTTTGGATTGCAGTCCTCTCGCAAAAAAATCTCATCAAATTCGTATTCCCCGCATTTTATAATGGATCTGAATTGGCTCAGCATCGCCGACGCCCACCGGGGCTTGCTCGCGAAGGAATTTTCTTCGGAGGAACTGACTCGTGCCTGTTTGGCTGAAATTCGAAAACATGCTGACTTGAACAGTTTCATCACGGTGACGGAAGGTCTTGCGATTGAGCAAGCTGCCGGCATCGACGCTAAAATTGCGGCGGGCGAGGCGATTGGAGTTCTTGAAGGAATTCCCGCCGGAATGAAAGATTTATTCAACACGAAAGGCGTGAAGACGACCGCCGCCTCACGCATGCTCGAAGCATATACGGCTCCTTACGATGCGACTTCGATTCGTCGCTTGAACGATGCGGGCATGGTTTTACTGGGTAAGAACAATCTCGATGAGTTTGCCTGCGGCGCTTCGACCGAAACGTCTTATTTTGGTCCGGTTTTGAATCCTTGGAATAAAGATTATGTTGCTGGAGGATCTTCAGGAGGGACCGCCGCGGCTGTGGCTGCAGGTTTGCAGTTCTACGGATTGGGAACCGATACTGGTGGCTCGATCCGTCAGCCTGCTTCGCTCTGCGGGTGTGTTGGCCTGAAGGTCACGTATGGTCGTGTGATTGGTCCGTTCGCACGCACCGTTGAAGATGCCGCTTTGATTTTAAATGCGATTGCGGGCAAAGACCCTTATGATGCGACGACTGTTGATGTGCCGGCGCCCGATTATACGGCCGACCTTTCGAAGGGCGTGAAAGGCCTGCGCATCGGTGTTCCTAAAGAATATTTTGGTGAAGGGGTTGACCCCGAAGTTCGCGACTTGGTCATGAAGGCCATTCATTCTTATGAAGCGATGGGAGCCACCATTCATGAGGTCAGCCTGCCTCTCACGAAATATGGAGTCGCGATTTATTATGTGACGATGCCTGGTGAACTTTCAACCAACTTGTCACGTTACGATGGTTTGCGATTTGGTCATCAATCGGATTTGCCCGCTGAAAATTTGACCGATCATTACATGAAAGCGCGCGGGGAAGGTTTTGGAGCTGAGATCAAACGTCGCATCATGGTGGGAACTTTTGTGCTCTCGGCCGGTTATGCTGATGCCTATTACAAGCAGGCTCAGCGCGCTCGCACATTGGTGATTCAAGAATTTGCCGACACCTTCAAAAATGTTGATGTGCTCATGGCGCCCGTATCGCCCACTCCTGCATTCAAGGTTGGTGAGAAAGCGAATGACCCTTTGGCCATGTATCTGGCCGATGCCCTTGCGATCCCCGCTTCCGCTGCCGGCATTCCAGCCCTATCGATTCCGTGTGGACTCACCAAAGCAGGTCTGCCCGTCGGTTTACAGATCATGGGACCTCAGTGGAGTGAAGCCCTTATTTTACAGACAGGCGCGGCGTATGAACGAGAGCACCCGTTTGTAAGACCCGCCTTGTAGTATTAGATCGAGTGAATTATTCACACTCACGTATCTCCCACGCATTTTCCAGAAGAGTTGCGGTTCCAGGTTCGGTTCCTGTGCCATTACTATTGTGATAAGCCGCACGATCGAACCATGGGGTGGTTGTGTAAATAGGATCGTTGTCTCTGGAGTCACTTATTTGGTTGAAAAATACTCTTTCTCCAATCCGATCAAATGCTTCAACGCTGGGTGGATTGGAAACGGGAGGAACCATTCCACATTTCATATACACAATCCTACTATCTATGGGTAGTTGGCCGATGGTTATTTGCCACACGGCACCCTCAGCACTCTGAATGGGTGCTATAGGCATATCGTCCATGCGAATAGTCCAACCTTCATTAACACCATTGTAGGCGACACAATGCATCCCTTTATCCCCTCCAATACCTGCTTCTATTAAGTTGGGCGAGGGTTTCACTACGAGTTCAAGCTGTCCAGTTGTAACCTCACTTAAGGGGGCTTCATAGACGCTGGTTACTTCAGGAAATCCCGATACTCCCAATCCTGTAATTTGTGCTGTATTGGCTGTTTGAGCTGCTAACCTTTGAATTTCATCATTGCAGGTAGACATGTGATTAGGGGCAGATGGGGTGGGTTCTGCGTCACAGGCATTCACTGCGAGCGCCAAAAGGGGCGCGAGAATCTTCTTCATAAGTCCTAGAGGATTAGTTTTTATTAAAATATGCCTTTTCTAACATTAGTCAAGCTCCTCTCGCAAACTCCCAGGCCATCATGAAAATGGCGCGTTGGGTGTTGGCGATTTCAGGGCTTTCGATGACCATTCCGATGATTTTGTCGGACCCGAATGAAATGATCGCAACCTTGTCGTCATAAATGTTGATCTCGTTTTTGAAGGCGAAGGGGCCGGCGCGCACCAGGCGAATTTCGCGGTGTAGCTTTTCGTTGTCGCGAGCGACTTTTTTGCCGTACTCATCGAGCGGCGCAATACCGCGCAGGTAGATGCCGCGACGCACACGCTCTTCCACATAATCGACGTCGTAAGTGGGCCAATAGTCGCGAATCGATTTGGAATCGGCGTAATTCAAAATTTCAGTCTGGGCGCTGAGTGTTTCGGCATAGACTTTTTTGATGGCTTCGAGACCTTCGTAATAACGCACACGTGGGTGGGTGGTTTTGCCGTGCAGTCGACGAAAGTCGGGCAGGGCGGACTTGAAATCCATGTATTTTTGGCGAAAATCTTCGCGCAAAAGATCAGGATCGGTGGCCGAAAAAATCTTCACTCCGTCTTGCTCTTGCAGGCTGATGAAACCGCGATCCATGAGTTTTTCGAGAATGTCGTAGGTGGTGACGCGCTTGAGTTTGGCTTTCACGGCGACGCTGGAAGCGGGTGAGGGGCCGAGTTCGAGCGTGGCCAAATAGACGGCCGCCTCTTTTTCGTTGAGTCCAAAATTGATCAGAACTTTTTGAAGCTTCATTGTCAAACGATTTGCTGTTGTCGAAAATACCGACAGTATCAGTTTAGCCTTTCTGTCGCTGCTTGCCAACAGCCGAAAAATGCCTTCTAAATGCCCCTTGTTGGGCGTCAACGCTTTCGATACAACGAGCTTATTCAACCTTAACCTTTGCTCTCATGCAGACCAGTGCCCCCAGTTCGGCTCATAGCATCGACGCCATTCGCGCTTTACGCCGCGACCACTCCACCGCTCGCATGCCCCGCCAAAATGTGAATAAAGACATGGTCATGGAAATGGCCAAAGAATTTGCGGTGCAATTCATCGACATGCAATTCACTGATATTCATGGAACTTTGAAGGCCGTGACAATTCCGGTGCACAAGCTCAGCGACGCCATTGATCACAATGTTTGGTTCGATGGCTCGTCCATCGAAGGTTTCACTCGGATTTTTGAGTCCGACATGTATCTGAAGCCCGACCTCAACACCTTTGCCGTTTTGCCTTGGACTCGAGAAAGCGAGGATGTGACTGCACGTCTCATCTGCGATGTGTATTTGCCCGACGGAACTCCCTATGCAAACGATCCTCGTAATGTGCTCAAGCGCCAGATGGAAGAGGCCAAAAAGCTTGGCCTCATGCTCAACACCGGGCCTGAACTTGAGTTCTTCCTCTTACAGGAAGATGCGAATGGAAAAATGGAAGGCCTGCATGATCGTGCGGGTTACTTTGATCAAAGTACTGACCTCGGCTTGCAAATCCGTCGCCTGATGAGTTTTGCGCTCGATGAAATGGGAATTGAAGTCGAAGCTCTCCACCATGAAGTGGCTCCGGGCCAGCATGAAATCGATTTCAAATATGCCAATGCCATCACCACGGCCGACAATGCAATTTCATTCAAGCTCACGCTCAAGGCCATTGCTCAACGCCTCGGACTTCGTGCCACCTTCATGCCCAAACCTTTCTTTGGAATGAACGGAAGTGGCATGCACGTGCACCAATCGCTCGCTTCGCTCGAAGACGGAAAGAACAAATTCTACGACGCGAATGGCACTTACGGACTTTCAGCCTTGGCTCAAAGTTACATGGCCGGTCAAATGCTCCACATCAAAGCGATCAACGCCATCATCAACCCCACCATCAACTCCTACAAACGGCTCGTAGTGGGTTATGAAGCTCCTGTGAATGTGGCTTGGGGGCAAAAAAACCGCTCGGCGCTCGTGCGCGTGCCTCGACTCAGCCCCACCATGGCCGAACGCGGATGCCGTATTGAACTTCGTTGCCCAGATCCTGCGGCCAATCCTTACTTGGCGTTTGCAGTC
>CAZBZW010000043.1:0-1799 GCA_964496535.1 uncultured Candidatus Peribacteria bacterium | reverse complement strand
GTCATGCTCGCGGCGGGTCTTGATGGAATCAAAAAGGGTCTCAAGGCTCCGGCGCCTATTGAAGACAATATTTGGGAATTGACTCCTGCTGAAATGGCTGAGAAGGGTGTGACCACCGTGGCCGGCTCACTCAAAGAAGCGCTCGAAGCTCTCAAAAACGACGAAGTGATTCGCGGTGCGCTCGGTGAAGATCTCTTCGAAAAATTCTACGACGCCAAAATGCAAGAATGGGATGAATATCGCATCCACGTCACCGACTGGGAACGCGATCGATATTTGGAAATTTAGTTTGAACTTTAGAATCGCTCGAGAAGGCAGCCTCGAAAGGGGCTGTTTTCTTTAACGACCTTGCCTGCGATTCCAAAGAGTGTCGTTCACGAAATATTTGCTTTCACCTGCTAAAACTTGATCCAGTTGTTCCCAGAAGGTTCCGGTGGCGTCATTCGCGTCCATCATTGTAATGAGTTCTTCCACCCATTCACGTTCCACCTCACTCCACTCATTGAATTCATTTGCCTTTAAAGTTCGGCAGGCCAAAAGAAATACGGGGTGAGTCCATGTAGAAACTGTTTTTGCAAGGCCACCGTAGCCACCGCCTAGGTTTCCATTGAAGTCGTGAGTGAAATGAATGAGTGGACCGATCCAAGTGAGGTCGGTTTCTCGACCTTCAGATAATTCTAAGACCAGCTCGAAAGCGGCCCGAGCCGCGATGGGGTCTGAGCTTTCGATTCCGAGGCCTGGATAAATATGAGCAGGTCTGGCCAGGTTTCCTGTCGGACCTCTTTCTTCCGCATATTTCCTCATGGGTGCTCGAAGTCGAGCTTTCATCACGTCCATCTGAGTTTCAGCTCGAATTGCAGGCATTTCGGCCTGTCCGGACTCCACAGGCTTCACGCGCTCCAAAGTTCCCGTAGTCAATCTGACAGATCCCAATCTGCAACCTTCTCTGCCGAGCCCTCCTTTCATAGTTCTCTTAGTCAATCTGACAGATCCCAATCTGTAGCCTTCTCTGCCGAGTCCTCCTTCCATACTTTTTCTTTAAAGTTTTACCATTCTACACTAAAAATGGCTCGCTGTCGCGATCCGGATCTTAATGAAACTTTTCAAGCAGATTCAAAATGTATCTCCTTCTGCTTGGGTTCGAATGTCGTTGTTTCTGAACACTTGCCAAACTGCCATTGAATCTGTGTGCTCTTTCACACCAGTCCCGTTTAAGGTCCTTTCCTCGAATGGAATTTTTACCGTGAATTCACCTGACGGATTTTGCCCCCAAAAATTGGCTTCAATCACAGATCCTGTCGGTATTAGCCTTTCATCTAGTTCAAGAACTTGCACCCATGTGGAAAATGCCTCCGCTTCCTCGCCTAGATCGGGTGGCTGATAGTAAATGTACGCATCATTCGAACTTGAGAATTGGCCTCGATAAAAATCAACATGAACAGGAGTGCCCATGCAATTTTCGTCTGCATTCACAACCTCCATGCTGAGCCAATCGTTCGGGTTTGTGACCCCAAGCTCTATTTTTACAAGCCGACTTTTGACATCCGCTGTAACCACTTCTGCTTCCGGGAAATGATAGGTTCCAACATGGTTTGCGATTTCACCGCAATCCATTCTTGGCTCGGGTCTGCATGCCTGACCAATCGTCAGCGCAGTGGTGAGTGCAAGAATGTGCTTGTTCAAGCTCATATTAAAGAGTCACTACGTTTGGAACTCCTGATTCAATGAAGATCAAAGCGTCCACGCCTCCAAAGCCGGTCACCATAAAGTTTTCAGCATGAGATGTGGCATTCCAAATG
>CAZBZW010000042.1:6602-7656 GCA_964496535.1 uncultured Candidatus Peribacteria bacterium | reverse complement strand
AGTATCCTCCACCACATCTGTGCGGCCAGAGTATCGACCCGACCCATTTTTTCGTCGGTGAATGGTTCAGCCGAACCTGACCACAAACTCAAACCCAATTCGAAGTTAGCGGCGAGTTCTTGTAAGTCTTCGTCGTAATTTGCCGGCTGAACTTCAGACAAATCCCCTGAAATCAGAAGGGTATTGAACGTGTTGGGAACATGAAACATGTGAACTGGTGAAGGCAAGGTCGCAAGCGTCGCCGACAACGATTCTAAAAAAGGACCGTCGTCGCTGGCGGCATTCACCACCATCAAACCATCGCTATTCAAGTGCGAGCGGGCCAGATCAAAAAATTCTTGAGTGGCCAAGTGCGCCGGCAACGAAGCGGCATGATAGGTATCGAGCACGATCAAATCATAAGTCGCAGTATCTTTGAGTAAAAACGCCCGCGCATCAGCATCCACCATCGTCACCTTGAGGTCCGAAAAATCCATATAATCTTTGGCCATCTGCGTCACGGCAGGATCAATCTCAACCCCGGTGACCTGCAAATCAGGATAGTACGCATTCAAAACGCGTGTGAAACTGCCGCCCGCATGCCCCAAAATCAACACCGTTTTGGGCTCCACGATCAGCGGCGGAATCACGCCAATGTAGGCATAATAATATTCATTCAAAGGCGTCGCCGGATTATAAACCGACTGAATTCCAAACGGTGTATCAACATAAAGCCCGCGCTCACCGTGCGAGTTTTCACGCATCCACAAGGCACCGTAAGCCGATTCACGATGATCTAAAACTCCGGTTGGCAAGGCTTGAGGCCAGGCCAAAAGTGCGACCCCAGCGACCACCCAAATCGCCGCGGCCCAAAGTCGACGGAACGAAAGAGCGGTCACCACGCCCAAGACCAAACCCATCCCGATGAAACTATCCGTCACTCCAAAATAAGGGAGTAGGAAAAAAGCGGGCAAAAAAGTTCCCACAAAACTGCCCCATGTGGAGAGCATCGAAAGAAAACCTGATCGACGGCCCAGTTGCGAAAAATGCTCGGTCTTCCATTTGAGTGCCAGGG
>CAZBZW010000042.1:3588-6592 GCA_964496535.1 uncultured Candidatus Peribacteria bacterium | reverse complement strand
GCGAAATGCCTGCGCCGCGCAAGCAGACCCAAGCCAAGGGCAAGGTCATGCCCAAAGTAACCATGGGCGGAAAAATCAAAATCAACAAACTGAGAAACGAGCCGGCACTCACCCACCACTGCAGAGGCCACGGCATGTCAGCCATACGCGCAAATACAAAAGGGCTCAAGAAAGGCAAAATCAGCGCCCACAGAGCTGAAGCTGAAAGAGCCATTTCAAGAGTGCGTTCCGGCCTGCCTCGATCCGCCAAACGACCACCCCACGCGTAACCCAATGACAAGCCCAGCATCACGACCGCAATCAAGTTCGTCCAAGTGATGAGCGACGCACCAAAATATGGAGCCATGAGCCTTGAAAAACTCATCTCTAAAATCATCACCGCCAAGCCCGATAAAAAGACTAAAATCATATGTACAGAAGATACACTTTGCGAGGGTCTCGTTCCATTGTATTGTGGAAAAAATTAATCCACGCCTTTCATGAAACTTCAATTCAATCCCAAGCTCGGAAAAACCGATCTCTTTGTGCTTTTTCTCGAAAAAAATGAGAAAGAAATCGCACTGCCCAAAGGTCTGCCTAAAGACCTCGAAAAATCAATTCAAGCACGCCTGAAAGCCAAAGATTTTTCAGCAGAAGAAGGTGAAACCCTCACTCTGCATGACCTCGACGGATTCAAAAAAATCATGCTGTTCGGCACGGGTGAGGCCAAAGATCGTTTGCCCACCGCTGAACTCAAATGGGGAGGCAGTCTCGCCAAGTTGGTGAAAGGCTCCGCAAGCGTCACACTGGCTCTCAAATCGGAATGGATTGAACCCGTGCTTTATGGACTCAATCTGGGACGTTACGAGTTCAAGCGCTACCAAAAAGTCGACCCTAAGAAAGACAAGAAGCCCGAGCTTCAACAAGTGACCATTTGGACCGACATGAAACAGCCCAAAACACTCGAGGCCGAATGGAACGCTCATGCATCTCAATCCACTCACTTGCGCGATTTAGTGAACACGCCCACCGGCGACTTGAATACCAAAGATATGGCGGATGAAGCTCGAAAGATCGCAAAAAAATTCAAACTCAAGTTCACCGAACTCAGCGAAACCCAACTCAAAAAACTCGGCTGTGGAGCTATTGTCGGAGTGGGCCAAGGAGCCACCGAACGCAGCCGTATGATCATTTTGGAATATAAAAATAGCTCGGCCAAAAATCCTCAACTGGCATTGATCGGCAAAGGAATCGTATTTGATTCTGGAGGACTCAACCTCAAGCCCACCGGGCACATCGAAACCATGAAAGAAGATATGACCGGTTCTGCCACCGTCATGGCGGCCATCGCCACCGCGGCTGAACTCAAGCTCAAAGGTCATTTCATCGCTGTGCTTTGCTTGGCCGAAAATGCAGTTTCAGATCGATCCGTGCACCCAGGCGATGTACTCAAGGCCTACAACGGAAAAACCATTGAAATCACAAATACCGATGCTGAAGGTCGCCTCGTGTTGGCTGACGGTCTTTCATACACCGAAAAAAACTACAAACCCGAACGCATGATCGATATCGCCACTCTCACCGGTGCCGTCGTGGTCGCGTTGGGTTATGACATCACGGGAGTTATGAGTAACGATGAAGAATTCCAAAATGTGGTTTGCGGCTCGGCCAAAGATTGCGACGAACGTGTGTGGACCTTGCCTCTCACGGACGATTTTATGAAGGCTTGCAAAGGTAATTTCAGCGACCTGCAAAACTCCACTCGAGGCCACCGTGCTGATTCCAGCATGGCCGCCGCCTTTCTCAAACACTTCGTCGAAAAGACACCATGGGTTCATCTCGATATTGCCGGAACCTCATGGGCCGAAAAACCCAATTCTCTCAGCTCATATGGAGCCACTGCTTGGGGTTTGCGCACACTCGTCGACGTGATGAAAAAAGTGGGAAAATAGCATCACCTCTCTTTCAAAACTTCGGCGTATTCAAGCTGGTAAATATGCAGAACTGAAACTGCCAAACTCAAAACCAGAGGTCCAAGAATAATGCCCGAAGCTCCGAAAATTAAGAATCCTCCCAAGACCACCAAAAAGGTGGCGAGAGGGTGAATGTCCATGCTTCCCCCAATTAAAAAAGGACGCACCAAATTGTCGACGGAACTGACCACAAGTGTTCCCCAAATGAGGAGGAAAATTCCCCAACTGTTCCCCTGGATGATCATTGAGAATGCAAAGGGAGCCCAAATGAGCGCGCCTCCAAAATAGGGCAATAATGAGGAGAATGACATCAGTGTCGTCCAAAACAAAACATTTTCAACACCGGCAATCGCCAGACCCACACCGCCCACCAAACCTTGAGCCAGAGCTGTTCCAAAATTGCCGAAGACAATGCCATGAATTGCTTCTTTGAGCTTGGCTTCAATACTGTTTTCGTAAGTCGGTGGCAAAGGCGATATTTTTTTGAAAAATGTAGCAACCTCAACTCCATCTCGAAACAAGAAAAAGGTCGAAAGAATGAGAATGAAAAAATCCAGAAGAGATTTACCCAAGGTCTGCAAAATGCTTCCGGAGCTGTTAACGATAAAGCTGCTCAACGTCTCGCCCATTTGTTGAACAACGGAGTAAACATCAAGCTGAACATTTTTCACGAATTCAGAAAGACCCACATCTGAAAGTTGCTGAGACAAAAAAGATCCAATCAACGGCAGGTCTGCCAAGTTGCGGCCATCCCAGGAGCCAAAATCAACCACTTGTAAATTTCTTTGAAGCAAAAAAAGTGCATCAAGTGCTTCTTGTACAAGAAAAATACTGAAAACCGTGAGTGGGCCGAGCACGATCAGCGATACAAAAAGAGTGCTCAAAAAAGCGGCGATGCTTTTGCGTCCACCCAACCATTTGAGAAAAAGCTGATGCAGAGGCCAAAAAACAACCGCAATCAAAGATGCGTAAATCAACACGTAAAAAAAGGGCGAAATCACCCACGCAAAAAGTCCAAAACACAAAATGACCGTCGCCATGAAAAAGTAGCG
>CAZBZW010000042.1:272-3578 GCA_964496535.1 uncultured Candidatus Peribacteria bacterium | reverse complement strand
TGGCACGGATACGTGGAGGCATGAGTCCACTATAACATGTGTTTGGAATATTCCAAAAGTGCCGATCGCACGGCTTCTTTGACCGGACGCATTTGAACGCCGTGTTCTGCCAATTTTTTAACATTCAACACGCAGTTCGAACGCGCCGCCTTTGTGACCTGGCCGAGCTCTTCCAAGCTCATGAACACAGGCTTGAAACTCGGATCCACCAGCTCTTGATACATCTCTAAAATTTCGCGGTGATCGATGGCACCGGGATTGGTCATGTTGAAAATTCCTGTGCAACGTTTCTCGATCAATGCCGCCGCGGCTTCTAAAAAATCAGGAAACACGCTGATGGAATTGGGCACTGAAATCACTTTGGGGTAGCGCGCAATTTTCGTGATGAAGTTGCGTTCATCGGGGCGACCGATCAAGGGCATGCGCAGTCGCAATTGCAAAACCGAAAATTCATTCAACATGGCCTCGCTCCAGGCCTTGGTGCGCGAATAAAAACTGCCCGAAAAATTCGGCACATCATCTTCATCAAAACCACGACCTTCGTTGTCACCGCTGTAAACACAGCCACTGCCCACATGTACCAAACGAATCCCCAATTCTTCACATGCACGCGCCAACATCAAGGGTATGGTCACATTCGCAAACATCGTTTCAGCCTTATGATCCTCGCACCAATCCACGTTCGGGCGACCGGTTTTGCCGATGCAATTGATCAACACTTCAGGAGCTTCTACTTTTAAATGAGCCAGGAGCGACGAATAATCTTCAACGCGATGCGTCGAAAGTCGAGCGCGATCTCCATAAAAATGGGCGAACTCATGAGCGACGAAACCTTGGCCTAAAATGAGGATCATAGTCGAACCCCAGCTTATCTGTCGTAGGCCGTTCGAGCAAGTTGACCGCAGGCGGCGTCCACATCGACTCCGGCCGAATGACGGATGTGACACGGCACTCCGCCTTCTTCGACGGTGCGCTGAAAGGCATGAATGCGATTGCCCGAAGCCGAACTGAATTGCAAAAACGTCTGATGAAACGGAATCAAGTTCAAGAGCACCAAGGGCTTCAACGGTGACAAAAGTTCTGCGATGGCTCGTGCGTGATCTAAAGAATCGTTCACATTTGAAAGCATCACATATTCAAACATCAATTTGCGTTTGGTAGTGGTCACATAGGTTTCGCAGGCCTTCATGAGTTTGGCCAAGGGGAACATGTCATTCACAGGCATGATGGAACTGCGCAATTCGGTGGTCGGCGCATGAATCGAAATCGCCAAATTGATTTGCTTGGGGTACTTCGCCAACTGCAAAATTCCAGGCACCAGTCCACAGGTTGAAATCGAAATATGGCGCGCTCCAATGTTCATGCCGTCCGCCTCATTCAAAATATCGACACTCGCCAAAACTTCATTCAAGTTGGCGAGAGGTTCGCCCATTCCCATATAGACCACATTGGTCACGCTGGCTGAAGTTTCAGATAAAATCTGCTCGTAAAACAAGACCTGATCGGCGATTTCATCGGCCGTCAAATTGCGTTTGAGACCCAAAGTACCGGTCGCACAAAAATTGCACCCCATCGCACAACCCACTTGAGACGACACGCACACCGTTCGGAACTCTTTATTCGGAATCATCACGGTTTCGAGCAAGGCTCCATCGGCACATTCAAAAAGAGTTTTGACCGTGCCATCTTTACTCTGCACACGGTTTTTAGGCGTAATGGTCAGAATTGGAACTTCACGCTCCAACCGCTCACGCAAGTCCTTAGGAAGTTCTTTGAGCTCATCCCAAGTTTTCTTTTTTTGTGCGTAAATTGCAGTGTAAATCTGTTTACGACGAAACGCGGGTTGCCCTTCGAGTACAGTGTTTAAAAGAGAACGGTTCATAAAATATGTCAAGGTGCATTGTAAGGGGGCTTCTGCTAGAATGCAAGCCTCTAACCCACAACATCATGGACTCCACTCTTTTGGGCATTGGCCTGCACGTCGCATCCAGCACCGTCTTATTTTTCGGTCTCGTCAGCGCTCTCATTTGGCTTGCCCGTTTTGCCAAAAAAGAAACCGTAGTCAAAGTCACTGTTTGGGCTTTAGGGCTGGGGATTTTAGGCAGTCTGGTCAGCATTCCTTGGGCCATGCGAGGGGCCGGTCATATGATGCGATGGACTGAAAACGAATCTCGATGGGATTTCGACAAAGATGGTGAAAATTCCATGCAAGAAATGATGGATGAAGTTTGGGACAAAGACACAATCAAAGAAGAACCTGCCGCTCAATAATTTGAATCAAATTCAAAAAGAAATTGCTGCACTTGCTTCGGCTGAACGGGCCGAAGTGAGTCGGCGATTTTTCAAAACGGGTCCGGGCCAGTACGGCGAAGGCGATGTTTTTGCTGGAATCACCGTGCCCCAATGCAGAAAAATCGCACAAAAATACTATCGCGAAATTTCACTCGAAGAACTCACCAAATTGCTAAACTCCACAATTCACGAAGAACGCCTGATCGCACTTAAAATACTCGTGACGAAATATGAAAAAACGAAAGATCTCACCGAAAAAACGTGTCTGAAAGATTTTTATCTCGACCACTTGTCGTCTGTGAATAATTGGGATCTCGTGGATGGAAGTGCTCCTTATATTCTGGGTGACTTTCTGATCCATCAAGATCGAAGCATTCTCTTCAGGCTCGCAGATTCTAAAAATCTATGGGAGCGACGCATCGCTATCATTTCAACTTTCGCCTTCATTCGTAAATCTGATTTTGCCGACACTCTCAAACTTTCTGAAAAACTCCTCAAAGACACTCACGACCTCATGCACAAGGCGGTCGGATGGATGCTGAGAGAAGTTGGCAAAAAAGACGAACAGGTATTAAGAAAATTTCTCGAAAAAAATATGCGTGTTCTGCCTCGCACCGCACTGCGTTACGCCATCGAACGTCTGCCTGAAAACGAACGGCTTAAAATTTTACAGAGCTCAAAGTAGCTTCAGCCGCTTCACGACCCTTCTGAATCATGGCCTCATTTTCTCGCACATCAAAAATGGTGAAATCTTTGAGTTCCGGCTGAATCAGAATTTCAGGGGGGTCTTGGCGAAATAGCAAATCAGTACGGGCTGTTTCAGCAATCGACAATGAACGCATCAAAATCTGATAAGGCCAATCGAGCCGAGGCCACACCCACTCCCCTTCAGCGGACCTCTTGAGTTTCGAAAAATCGGCTTCAAATTGAAGGGAGCGAAGATCGACCGCAATCACTCGGGTTGCGCCCAATTTTCGGCACAAGCTCACAGGGTCTTTATTAACAACTCCCCCA
>CAZBZW010000042.1:0-262 GCA_964496535.1 uncultured Candidatus Peribacteria bacterium | reverse complement strand
CCTTCGTGGGGTACTGGTGGGTACAATCCAGGCAAGGACATCGATGCTCGAATTGCTGGGAATAAGGGGCCAGAACTGAAAATCACCTCTTCGCCTGAAATCAAATCCACCGCATTCACGGCCAGTGGAATCGGCAGATCTTCGAACGTCAAATCTTTGGGGAACGCTTCTTCAAGTGCAGATTCTTCTTCAGCGGCCGCCAAAACACCGCCCTTCATAAAACCCGTGCGGCGAGGCATGAACAGGTGCGGAACCTTCGCCG
>CAZBZW010000041.1:0-7714 GCA_964496535.1 uncultured Candidatus Peribacteria bacterium | reverse complement strand
GAGCGATTGGCTGGTCGTTGAAGCCTGCGAATACCGCCGCAATTTCATGGTCTTTCACCCCGAAATTCTCGGAATTTTAAATGTGGAGTGGGATCATCCCGATGCATTCCCGACTTTTGAAGATTATCAAAAAGCGTTTGCGGACCTTTCAGCTCAAAGTCGCACTGTGGTTTCAGATTATGGAGTTTACGAAGGTCCTCTGGGAATTTTCGGCGCTCACAATCGCAAAAACGCCGGTCTCGCCACGAAAATCGCTCTTCAACTCGGGGTTTCAATGCCCGTGATCGAATCAGCACTGGCGAAGTTCCACGGAACTTGGCGCAGAATGGAATACAAAGGGGAGTTTCAGGGCGCTCCCACCTATGATGACTATGCGCACCATCCCAGCGAGATTCAGGCCACTTTGGCGGCCTTGCGCGCGCAATATCCCGAAAAACGCTTGATCACGGTCTTTGAGCCGCATCAGTACAGTCGCACTCGCCATTTGCTCGAAGGTTTTGCCGAGGCGTTCACCGATGCCGATCATGTGATCATTCCAGGAATTTACCAAGTTCGCGACTCCGCCGAAGACGTGTCAGCGGTGAGTGGCGAAAGTTTGGCGCAAGAAATCGGCAAACATCATTCGTCGGTTGAGTTTTGCGCCTCAGACGAAAAAGTGGTCGAGCGCCTGCGAACTCTGGTCGGGCCAGACTCAGCGCTGGTCGTGATGGGCGCCGGGCCCATCGATCGGTTGTTTCAACTTCTGGTTTGACCCTAATTAACGGTACGGGTTTCCAGGTAATTTCTTGCCTAGATTCTTCAGCATGATGAGTGCATCATTCGTGTCTCTGCTGAGAGCAAAATCTGCCCAGTCAGTTTGAATTCTGGAATCCACCCGTAGGCGCTGTTGAAAGCTGGTTTTTGAGATGAATCCATCTCCATTCCAATCCACACAAATTTTCTTAGAATCATCCTTACACGCTCTCGCTCTGTAGTTTTTAAACGAAGGATAATAACCCTCCAAGAAGGCCAGTTGATCGACAGTCATGCCTGGGAAGGCATCGTATTCATAGAGAGCATTTTCATTCAAGTTCGAAACTCTGCCTCTTGAGTAGGTGATATCGGTGCCGCGCAAGGTCTTGGTGCTCGCTCTTTCGCCTTCCATACCCCATTTGTAGGCATAGTTCATCACGCTGGGGTAATTCACTTTGTAATTGATGCCATCTATTCCTCCGTGTTTGAGACCCAAGGCGTGGCCCATTTCGTGAAGCACGAGTCGGTAACGCACGAACTGGGCGTACTCCACAGCATCGTTGTTTGGATTGGTATCGGTAAAAGGAGTGAGTATTTTGAAGGCCGTTCCGCCGATGGGTGAAGCACCTCTTCCTTCTCCATCATCTTTATTTCCCACACACACGGTCAGCTTGTAAAAGCTATCTTTATAGAGTGGATTTTTTTCACTGCGTTCGCCACGCATGCTGGAGCGTTCTAGAAAACAATCAAAATCTTCGGGCAGTTTCTGATCGTGCACCACATGAAGGCGAATTCCCATTTCGGCATAGGTCTCTGTGAGTTTGTTGATGACCGCCTGACTCAGCGAACCGTCGAAAGTCTGACTGCCGCGAGTGAAATATTGGTAATCCACCTCCAAATACAGGTCTTTTGGATCGCGACTGACCCCAAGACCTTTGCGCAGTTTATCTTCCTCCACAATGTTGGGTACGCCATCGCCATCGCGATCGAGATTTTCTTTTGCGAGAGCATTTTCTGCTGTTTGTAGAAAGCTGAATGCGGTGAAAATAAGGAGGAAGAGCGCGCGGGAATAGGAAGTCATGATTGTTTTATAAGATTTACCTTTATTTACAACGCTCTTCTTGACAAAAAGTTACGGTTTTTTGTGGTAAGAAGTGAGACGAATGCGCGATCCTCGAGAAAGCCATTTAGATTTTCGGTCGTGCGAAGATTTCCACTCCATCTTCCAATTCGACTCCCTGTTCAGCCAGTTCGTTTCGAAGTTGGTCGGATTTCTGGAAGTCACGAGCGGCACGAGCCTCGTTGCGTTCTGCAATTTTCGCCTCTTGTTCAGCGTTCAACTTGAAGTCCGCCGGAAAAATCCCCAGTAACCGCTCTAATTTTTCGAAATCCGCACGGGTCAAGCGTTCAAGGTTTTCAAAAACCAGAGCCAAAACGCCGACACTATCAAAATCATTCTCAAGTTTTTCACGAACGGAGGTCCAAAAATTCTCATTCACAGGGCCGTCCACAGACTTCAAATAAAGCTCATCGAGCCGGCGCAAAGTGGCGCGGGCTTGGTCGAGCAGTTCGTTCGAAAATTCAATGGGGGAGCGGTAATGGGCGCTCAAGAGGAAGAGACGCACGACACGGGGGTGATATTGCGCAAAAATATCTTCAAGGGTGAAGAAGTTGCCGAGAGACTTGCTCATTTTTTCTTCGTTCACGGTGACAAAACCGTTGTGCATCCAGAATCGCGCCAGCGATTTGCCGCTCACCTTTTCACTTTGTGCGATTTCACACTCGTGGTGGGGGAATTTGAGGTCCAAACCACCGCCATGAATGTCCATGGTTTCGCCAAAGAGCGCTTTGCCCATGGCACTGCACTCAATGTGCCAACCGGGACGGCCGTCTCCCCAAGGGCTCGCCCAAAAGGGCTCGCCCTCCTTCTTAAACTTCCAAAGCACAAAGTCCTGAGCATTTCGTTTTTCCTTGTTGGCTTCCACACGCGCTCCTTCCTGCAATTCTTCCAGTTTTTGGTGCGACAACTTTCCATATTCCGGGAACACGGTCACATCGTAGTAAACGCCATCCGAAGTCGTATAAATCGCGCCCGCCGCTTCGAGGTCACGAATCAACTGAATCATTTCATCAATGTACTGCGTGGCATGCGGACGATGATGCGGAGGCAGGACCTTCAGTAAGTTGTAATCGCGATCATAAATCGGAATGATACGAGCACAGAGTTCGGGCATGGTCACGCCTTCGGCGGCGGCTCGGTCGATGATTTTATCGTCGATGTCGGTGATGTTCGAAGCCTGATCAACCGCATAGCCCAAAGTCTCGAGCGCACGACGCACCCAATCGAAGGCGACGGCACTGCGTCCGTGGCCCAAGTGCGCGCGATCGTAAACCGTAGGCCCACAAAAATACATCGTCACTGTGTCGCCAGGCTGTTTGTGAAAATCTCGTTTTTCACCCGTTAAGCTGTCGTAAATTTGAAGCATTCATTCAAAATGTTAAAAATGAGAGTTGAGCCAATTTTGAAGCATGCGAATCAGCCAAATCAAGAGCACGGGGCTGAAATCAATGCGCATGGCCGGAAGCAAATTGCGAATGGGGCGTAGAACAGGTTCCGTGCAATCCCAAACAAAGGCGGTGACCATATTTCGATGCTCCCAAAGCAACCAACTCATCACCACACGAATGCTCAAAATCACCGAAAAAACATCGATGAAAATATTGAAGGTTTGAAGTAGAAAATTCAAAAGGCGGCTTTAAAGCTCGCTCATTCTAACACTTCGTCGAGTCAAGAAAAGAGCAGTCACGCCACTGAGAGCCAAGAGCAAGTTCAAGGCGGGTCCAGCGTCGGGCACCTCTTCAGGAGCGTGCTCCGCATCGTAAGCAGGTCCTTCTTCGATGCCGGGCTTTTCGGCGCCTGCAGTGCCTTTGGGCATCCCCACAACCACCTTGCTGTATTTGCCCTCATCCCCATCCTTCAAGACAGGCACGACCACAAAATAGAGCGTTTGTTCGGCTTGAAGATCCGGGATTGTCCAGCTGGTCGCACTGTCGTCGGTTTCGGTGACCGCGTGCAAGGCTTCGGCAGAAGGTCCGTAATAAATACGATAGAAATCCACCTCGTTGCTTTCAGAAGGGTCCCAACTCAAGGTGACTTTTTCTTCACCACCCACTGCCACCACTCCGGTAGGAGCTTCGGCAGCCACGGCGGTATCGCTGGGTGTCGTGTCTTCTGCGACGGAAGTCTTTCCAACTTTCAAACTCAATTCATTTCTGAATTCAGCTTCGTTGCCCAGGGCATCTTTTAAAATCACATCCATGTCGTAGTCGCCTTCTTTCGAAGGTAATTTGACGTCCCCGGTGTATTTCCCGTCGGTGCGAGTTTCATTCAAGTCGAAGACTTCTTCGTCCACAACGACCGAAACATCTTCAAGATTTTTTTCACTCAAAATGGTCACCTCAATGGTGTCACCGGCTTCCAAATTATCTTCAGGATCAATCTGCAGATCTTTGAGGTCAGGCGCGGTCGTATCGACTGTGATTTCTTCAGTGTCAGAAGTCTCAGTCACCTGAACAATTTCTTCCTTGCCAGGTTCTCCGTCGCCCAATTCCACCACGTCGGCACGCAATTCATAGGTGCCGTCTTTCAGATTTTCAATGGTGTATTGAAACGAGTTATCAAATTCAACTTCGGTGCGCCCCACTTCTTTATCATCGAGATAAATGATGACGTCAAAGCCATAGTCAGCCTCACCTTGAACTTCAATATCGCTTTCGGAGTATTCGCCGGTCGCAGGGCTCACAAGGGTAAAATCGCCATCACGTTTGAAGTCGACAGTTTCAAAATCATTTCCTAGGTCGACATCGGAACCATCGTCGAGTTTCACATCGATGCTCACGGTGACTTCAAGGTCAGGTTGATCGCTGTCGCGCACCGTCAAAGTCTGTTTGCCGGGGCTGGCAAAACGCAAACTCAAATTGAAACGATGTTCGCCGACATCATCGGCTTCAAAAGTATAATCATTGGGAAGGTCTGCGCGACTGTCGGAAGACTCAAATTCAATCGTACCTTCGTAGTCGCCCGAAACTACAGATTCAGAATCGAGAGCCGAAACGCTGAAACTCAACGCTTCGCCCACTTTGGCCGAACTGGGAAGTCCGCTGATTTTGAGTTCAGAAACATCAGTGGTGCTGGCGAGCTCAATCGAAGAGCCACCGCGTCCAGGCAGATTGAAACTCACTTGTTGAGCCTCACCAATTTCTTTGTTGGCCGTTTTATCAATCACTTTGATTTCCGCATCGCCCTTGCGTTTGGACGAAAAATAAAATGTCATTTCACCATTTTCGTCGGTCGCAAATTCTGGGGAATAATGTGTGACATCCGAATCGTCGACGTTCAAGTCGAGAATATGACCTTCAATCGCGTTTCCAAATTCATCGGTGAGTTTGACGTGCAATTCACCCATTTCTTGCAGTTCGAGATCATCGGATTTCAATGCCAAGCTCGATGCGGTTTCAGAAACAGCTCCGGCAAAAACAGTGAGTGGAGTGGATGATTCTTTATCGGCATTCAAATAAAGTCGATAGTCGCCGGCGGTTTCCAGCCACTCACCTGGAAGAGTCGCTTCAGCCTTGCGATCACTGTCACTTTCCACTTCAAGTTGGTGGCTCTCGCCCTCGCCATCTTCAAGCGTGAGCAACAAGCTTTGATTTTTACGTTTGCTTTCAATTTCAACTGTGGTGCCGAGTCCGGCCACAGTATTTTCAACATGACTGATTTTGGTAGTACGTTTTGAAGAGCCCGCACTCACTTGAAACGGGATCGCCAAGACCATGCCGGCAATCAGGGCAACGAGGACAACACGTGTTTGAGGAGCCATACGATTTTTGTTTTGATCTCATCATTCTAACCCATTTCTAGGTTTTTTTCAAGATCAACAGGCTCATGTCATCGTCTTGCGGGTGAGAACCCATGAATTGATTCACGCTCGAAATCACTTTTTCAAACACATCTTCGGCTCGAGCGCCCGGGCTGGCATGCGTATGGATGGCTTCCTTAAGCCGTTCCAGACCAAAAGTTTCTAATTTTTCATTTTTAGCTTCGGTGATTCCATCCGAAAATAAAACCACCCAATCGTTGCTCGCAAGTTCGATACTTTCTGATTTCAGCATTGCAGAATTATCGGGCAACATACCCAAGGCGATGCCTCCGGTCGGGGTCGCTGTGACGCTTTGATCTGCGGCTTTCAAGTGAATCACATGTTCATGGCCCGCTCCCACCCAAGAAAACTTCGAGTTTTCAGCGTTCCACTCGGCCAAAATCAAGGTCATGAACATCGTGGGTTTCAAGTGCGGTTTCAAGTAGCGGTTGGTTTTTTGCAAAACTTCTTTGGGGTCGGACGTTTGGTCTAAAAAACTTTCGAGCAAGGTGTCGACCATCATCATGACCATTCCGGCAGGTAAACCATGTCCGGTTGAATCGCCCAGATACATCACATGTCGATTGCCCGATAAAGTGTAAAGATCGTAAGCATCGCCCCCGATTTCACTTGCAGGTTGAGTTTTGGCAAAAATCTCAAGCCCCGGGAACTGAATTTGCGTTTTAGGCAAGAGTTCACTTTGAATGGTTTGAGCCGCGTTGATTTCGCCTTGAATGCGTTTCTGGCTTTTGTAAGCCGTTTTCAGCTCTTTCAGCGAGTGCGAAACCGTATTCAGAAAATGTCCGATACGGCCCCAAACTCGTTTCGATTCTGGCAGGTCGGCCGGCGTTCTACCCACCAGTAAACTTTCGACAGCTTTCATGATCGGCTTCATTTGGCCTGTCCAAAATGCGTGCATCAAGCCAGCTCCCAGCAAAAAGCTCACAAAAACGACTAGAAATGCGAGGAGGAGATTCATGAAGACACTTTAAGCCACTTCAAATGACGCTTCAAGCGAGAGTCAGTCGCTTTGTCAGCAGCCACTTCTTTTAAGAAATGTCGAACTGAGGCGCTGTCGACTTGGCTGAGCATTTCGGCCGCATACAAACGCGCCGTTTCATCTTCAGAGCTGGTCACCTCACGTTTCAGCAGCTGGATGAATTTTTCTTCGGGCTTCAGTGACAGCGCGCACAAAATCAACGCCACAGCCATGATCATGACGCGCAGGGCCAAACCCTGAAATGACTCGGGCACCAAGCTGGCCGAAACTAGAATCAACAGAGTCCCAAAAAGTGCCCCCAAGGGTTTCATCACGCCCAAAATCTCTTCTTTAGCTTTCTCACGCTCAAAATGAGTGAGGCAATAGTAAGAACTGTCGTGAGCCGTTTTGTAGAACAAGCTCGACAACTCATAAGAACCTCGCACAATCGCCGTAGCCACAAAACCTGGCTTCAGAATCAAAAGAGTGGCGTTCAAAACACTGACAACTCCGTGCAGGAGCATGCTTCCTGGGATTCCCAATGCCTTCATGAGTCGCCCACTCAAAGCCAGCTGGAACAGAAGAATAGTAGCGCTGAAAATAACATGCAGTTGCCCCAGTTTTTGAGCGAATAAAGCTTCGAATGCAAATGGATCATCGCTCATGGGAAGTTGTTGGAGGTTGATCTGAATCACACGGGTGTACTCAAATTCCACCAGATTGGCGAGCGCCCAAACTAAAACGGTGGTCGCCATCAAAGCATGCAAGAACGGGGCTTTTTTCTTCTCAAGACCATCGTGAGTGTGATGAGATTTTGAATCCATCGCCTTGTTGCGCATGAAAAAAGGCAAGACCAGTAGACAAATGCCCCAGATCAACAAAAATTTAGTGGGTGCAATCCAGTGGCTGAGAGAGCTTAAGAGTAGACCTCCCGCCAAAGCCCCCACGATTTCAGAACTTTCAATAATAGGGAAGGCTCGCTCGCTTTCAAGCGGATTGAAGTGCGATTCATTGTGCAAACTCACCTGAATTGAAACTTGAGTGGCCGAGAATGCTTGGGTGAAGATGGCTAACGCCAGACCCG
>CAZBZW010000040.1:541-7756 GCA_964496535.1 uncultured Candidatus Peribacteria bacterium | reverse complement strand
CCAGCGAAGCGGAAGTGAGCGCACTCCTTGTACTGAAATCTGCTTACAAAACTTTGGAAGCCAATGAACCTTGGACCAGCCCCGATGGAGTGACAGTCACCACTCATGCCCAAGATGGCTCAAGTGCCATGGAGTCCATGGGATTCTATGAAAAATGTATGAACCTCACTCTGATGTCAGACATCGCACTCACTATCGAAATGCCCGAAAAACCCACACTCGGAACTCGCAAAATTGAATTTGTGAAAGCCGACATGGTCGACATGCTCAAAGGCAGCAAGGCCGTGCAAATCATCGGCTTCGGAGGTTCGATCGCCGTGGGAGCTCCACAGCCTGAAGTGCGTGTTCCTGAACGTCCTGACAAACCTGAAGAACCCAAACCTCAAGACTCAAAAAATCCTACTGGAGAGCAAGAGGTTATCGTGGGAGGCGACCGAGGAACAGCGAACCCACGAACCCCTGGAACCGGTGGAACAGATCGACCCGGTGAAGGTGGCGGAAGCATTCCTTTATAAACATTGACTAAAATGACAAAATATATTACTTTAATAACCTTGCTCGGAGCACTCACGGCCTGTACCAGCACTGGTAACGCCACAAAACTCCGCCAAGAACCCCCTATTCATGAAGAAACTCCAATTGAAACCAATGTTCAAATTCCTGTCTAATTCAATTCGAAAAACACCTTGGCTCCTTTTAGGCCTCTTGGTGGGAACCGCCCTTCAGTGGTCCTTTCATGAAGAGTTGGCCTTAGCCGCCACTCGTGTCACAGCCACCGGAAGCTACGAAACCCAGGCCATGACCTGTGACGACGCCGGCGTGCATCGACACGGGTATCAAAACACCAGCAATCCTGCGGCAGGCACCGAATCTCATGCCCGCATTTTCAAGTTCCGTATCTATCTGCATTCCGACTTCGTTCAAAATATCGACATGAACACCGTCTGGTGCAGTGGGCTCGACAACTGGCTCGAAGATTGTGCTTCACCTGCAGGCGCATCTGAAAGTGCACGTGGGGGAACTCAAGTGCACTTGGTTCGAAACGACCGCTCAGCCGACGCTGAATATCCTGATTATTTTGAGTGGACTTATGGAGTCAATGATCCTTACGGCTCCCCCACCATCAACGATCTTCCAGGTGCTTTTGCCGGAACTCAACTTCAAGAAAGTTTGATCTTTGAGTTTAAAAATGACATTGAAAGCGGCTCTGCCACAACCACCGCCGCCACATGGATCAAATTCATGAACTATGACATCGCCTGTGGTCGCCAGTTTGGTGCTGACTCCGACCGTTGTTGGACCGACGTGGAAGAAGACGATGTGCCCGGAACCACCGGCTACCACTGGAATGTGGAAACCGTGAACCTCAACAGTACTTACACTTGTGCCTCTGCAACTCCTATTTGTGCCGATCTGACCTGGACTTCACCCGCGATCTACGGCGGAAACCAGTTCAACGTGAACACGCTCTTTCAAACTCCAGGCCCAGCGCTCACTGCACGTGCTTTTGACACAACCGGTGCCGACATTACCAATGATGTGACCTTTCACTACACAGCAGAAAATCAACAAGGCCAAAGCACTTTGGGCGCCTACCAACAAGGAGGCCTCAGCCGTGGAGACGATTTCCAGAGTCCATCCAACCAGGTGAATTATGGAAACGGTCAACCCGGCGATCGCTTGCGTGTTGAAGTTGTGGGGGCCGAAGCCGCCTGCAGTCAAGAATTGGAATTTCCATACTGTACCGATCTCGACGTGGACCCCGATGGAGTGTTGACCTTGGATGGACCTGTTGATTTCAGCTACACCACTCGCGCTTCAAACGGTCAAGAATGGCCCTTCCCTGCCACATTCACCGCGAGCGACACAGCAGCCACCTTTGACGGTGATCTGACTCCCACTCAAACCACTGCCAAGAGCGGTATCACTTTTGTTTCAAATGCCACCAGCGGAGAAGTCGCCGTGACCACGGAACACGATCCTTATGGAAGCTGCCAAGATAACGTGAACTACGTACGAAACCCCGCCGAGTTGGTCTGTGCCGATCTCGTGATCGAAAATGTGACCACTGAAGGCGATCAAGTCTGTTTCGACTGGACCGCCGAACTCAGCGATGGCACCGCCAGCCCCGGACCCTTCTTGCTCGAAAGTGACAATCCCAATGGAACTTTCAGCACTGGACCTCGTACCTCTCAAACTCAAACCTGCTACACCGGTGAGCCCGGCGACATCATCACTGTGACCGACACTCAAAACCCTGCGGTTTGTGTCGACACCGTCACCAGTCAACCTCAACCAAATGAATTCATCTGTAATGATCTCAGCATTGCAGGCCCTGAATTCGAAGATGGCACTGTGATCAATCTTTCAGAACCTGAACAAGTTGAAGATCTCTACGGAGAAAGCACCGTTTGTTACGACTTCAGTGTCGAAACTTCAGATGCTCAATTTGCCGGAGTGCTGCAAGCCAGCGGAAACAATCCCTCAGGAGCAAACAGTGGAACCCTCACTCTCAACCTCAACGGAAGTTCTGATAGTGGCAATCCAGCCCGTTTGAACATTTCGGGTCAAACTCAATACAACGGAAGCGTTTGCTGGCAAGGCTTTCCAGAACAAGGCCGGATTGATGTTGAAGTCATCGGAGAAAACGCTTGTGAAGATGAAGACGTATTGCCTCCTTTGCCTTCTGCAAACTTGGTCTGTGAAGACCTCAGTCTCAGCCCAGAAATTTTCATTTTAGAAGACGATCAGAGCGATCTAGGCGATGAGACGGTACGCGCCGAAGTGCGTGGCTCCGCCGACGGATTTGAAGGTATGGCAGAAGTGAGTGGGACAGGAGCGTGTGAGCTTGAATATGCCAACGGAAGCAACGCCGAAAGCGACGGACGACTTCGAATTCCGGTGCGCGGAAGTAACGATACCTTTGAATTCACCGCTCGAAACTGTGAAGAAGGCGACGAGATCAATGCCGAAGTGCTCGGTGCCGGAAGCGTCTGTGAAGATTCAATTCCCGTTGAACAAGACACTCCTGATTTCACCTGTAACGACGTGAGCTTTGAGCCCGACGACGTGGAAGTCGGAAACGACGAAACCGTCGACATCGAAGTTGATTCTGAAGAAGACGATAACACCGTTATCATCACCTACGAATGCCGCCACGGCGACGAAATCATTGAATATGACGACGAAGAGTACGACGGAGAATTGGTGCTCGACAACATCGATGGTGACGAAACCATCGAAAACGTCACCTTTCAAGATGTGTGTGAAGATGCCGAAATTCGCGTCGAAGTCGAGGATGAAGATTGTGACGATGAACTCACCGTGCGCGATCAAGGCGAAGAACAACCTTTGGGAGTTCTCAAAAAATTCCTCTTCACCTTCAACTTTGCAGTTGAAAAAAATCCTTACACCGATGAAAGCATTTTCTTCTCTCACGATGAAGATCGCGTGTTCTATACTTTAGAATACGATCCCACCGAAGGTGAAGACAGTGTGACCTTCACCGATGATATGTGGAACGATCAACTCGGAGGTCGCCTCGGAAACGGTCAAGATTCCGGCGGTCAAGTTCACCTGGCCACCAACTGGGATGAACTCACCAACGCTCGAGTGAACGGAGGTGCTTACAGCTACAAAACCATTCTCAAGTTTGGATTTGGCAACGAGCACGAACTCGGAACTGATGACATTGCGGCCGCCATCGACAGTCGCTACAACGCCGAAAACTACCCTGTCTTCATTCCTTACGTTCAATACTATCAAACGGAACCTTCTGAAGCTCCGTTGATTCCAGAATGCAGCGAAGACAGCCGAGATCTCTGTTACGACCCTGCTTACAACCCCACCGCGGCTGGTGAACATAAAGTGGTGATTCAAAATACTCAAGATTTACCCACCGGTGCAGCCATTCGCATTCGTTATGTGGGAGTCGTTGAAAGTCACCTGAACTGTGAAAGCACCGAAGACTCTTGTTTGACCGAAAGCTTCGAAAACAAAGCTCGTGTCGTTTCAGACGACGGGAACTATCAAGAAGCCAGTGCCAAACTCGTGGTGCTTTGCTCTTATCTCGTCACTCGTAATGCCGGTGATGTTTACCTCGACGTGCAATTGCACGGAGGTTCCGACATCTCATGCGTCTATGCCGACGACGCTCAAGGCCGCAGTATTGAATATCGAAATTCCGATGGTCTGGTGATTTTAGGTCAAGCCGACCGCGCGCCTCAAGGCCAAGACCTCTCGGTCTGTGATGCTGATCCCTATGGGGACGGCACCATTGGCAACCTCAGTTCCTATGTGTGTGAAGTGATGAGCCAAGCCGGAAGTCTACTGGGCCAAAAGGTCGTTGAAAAAGGCACAACCGACCGCAGTGTGGCCGGAACTCAATCTGCATTGACCTACCAAGGAACCAGCACCTCATTCAGCTCATGGGAATCGCTCATGGTTCTCAAAAATAATAACAATCCCAACAGTGGAATCTTGTACTTCACAGGAAACGGAAGTAATAGCATCACCCTCAGCAATATCGTTGTTCCCACCGGAGCCTGGACGCTCGTGGTTGACAATGCTGATCTCGTGATCGGCGGCAATATCACTTATGCCCCCACCACCGATTTTAGAAACATTCCTTCAATCGCTTTCATTGTGAACGGTGGTGACGTGCTTGTGAAAAACAACGTGCGAACCATGTCGGGGGTTTACTACACCGACCAAAACATCGACACATTTGGCGGAGCTCAGCGCAGTGCCGTCACCGACTCTTTGACCATTCTCGGTTCAGTCTACGGAAACATTCAACCTTTGCTCGACAAAGCCAACTATGTGGGATCCCCTTCTGAAGATGGAGGAGGCGTCACCATCCGTTACGACGAACGCATTCTCTTGAACACTCCCCCATTGCTTTCAGAAGTCGTGGACATTCAGACCCATCAGGCGATAAATTAAGGGCATGCAAAAGCCCAATATCGTGCTCATGATGGGAGAATCATGGGGCGTCCATCAAGAAGTCGAGCGCTGGAAGAAAGCATTTCTTGAGAAGCACGGCGATCTCAATATCGAAGAATACGATGCTGAAGAAACAGAGCCCACCGTGGCTTTTCAGTCGGCACACGTGCCGCCCTTTTTGGGCGAAAAGCGTCTGGTGATTTTAAAAAATGCTCTGCACAAAAAAAAGAAGCCCGAGCGCACCGAACTCTTTGAAGCGATCCAAAAAGTACCCGACTTCACAGTGTTCATTTTAATCGAGAACGAAGAGGCGATCGAAGGAAAAGAGTTGGCCGAGTGGCAAAGCGCCATCACCGTCAAAAGCTTCGCCCCAGAAAGCTTCGCCGAACAACGCGAACGCCTGGAGCGTCGTCTGCGCAAAGAAGGCCGCACGCTCGAACCAGGCCAACTGCAAATGCTCATCGAACGATTGGGGCATGACCCGTGGGCGCTCGATCAAGAAGTGAATAAAATTTTTATTCGACCCGCCGAATTGCCCAAAAGGATTGAAGAAGAAAACGTCTTCAAAATGAGTGACGAATTGTCGGAACGTCGCTGGGGCGCGGCCCTCACCCGCCTCAAACGGCTCTCGCAAAACGGTGAAGAAATCCTCAAAATCATGGGCTTGATCACCCGCCAATTTCGCCTGCTTTTAGAAGTGAAATCAGCTCAAATGCAAGAGTGGCCCGATGCCAAAATCGCATCTGATCTGAAAATTCCTCCGTTTGTGGTCAAAAAGCTCAAAACCCAAGTACATCAATTCACTCTCGGTGAGCTGAAAAAAATCAGCGCGGACCTGCACGCCCTCGACTTGCGCATCAAAACCGGCCAAGTTCACAATCTAGCTGGAGAAACCGATCACCCCTATCTTTTGCTCGAAATTCTACTCAAGCAAAATTTAGACAAAGCAAAAACGGCGAGGTAAATTGGGATCACTCTAACCACGCCTCCATGAAACGTTTCATCTCGGCCGTCACCTTGCTGATGGCCTTACCTCTGCAAGCCTTGGCCACAGGGCCCAGCTTTCCCGATGTGTCGACCGATCACAAAAACTTCTACGCTATTGAAACGCTCAAAGCGGCCGGAACTCTCGGTGGATATCCAGACGGGACCTTCAAGCCTGAAGGCAACATCAATCGCGCCGAATTTGCAAAAATCTTGGTCTATACCATCACCGAAGGAACACCCGACACCAGCAAATACAAAGACTGTTTTCCTGATGTCAAAACCGACTGGTATGCGCCTTATGTATGCTACGCCAAAGAAAAGGGCTGGATTCAAGGCTACCCAGACGGAACCTTCAAGCCCACTCAAAACGTGAATCGAGCTGAGGCCTTGAAAATGATGTTCGAATCAACTGAACCTGGCTCTGCCGACCAACTTGCCCTCAGTGAAAACCTGTTCGCGGACGTTGACACCAATGCTTGGTTCGCAAAATACGTCAACTTGGCTCAAGCTGTGAACATCACCGAAGAAAGTTCGGGTAACTTCAACCCAGGTCAAAATGCCACTCGTGGAGTCGTCGCCGAATACCTCTTCAGAAAGATGGTTGTGGGCTACACACACCAGCCGTACGACAACATTCAAATGGGAGCTTTTCTTGTTGGAACCAACATGACCTGGCTCTACAGTGTGGGTGCTTACGAATCACCTCTTGAAATCACCGACTTTGAAACTGAAGGCACTGAGTATATTGAAATTCAAAATACGGGCTCTTCAAGCATCAACCTCAATGGTTACTACATCGAAGGGGACAATCTGCTCTTCGAAAACATCATCTACACCTTCGGCAATGTGACTTTGGGCGCGGGTGAAACCTTGCGTGTTTATTCCGGATCTGGCACATACCACTTCTCACAAGGTACCGATCTATGGGATGACACTTCGGATGTGAACCTCTACGACGCGAGCGGAAATCTCGAGTACTACTACGGATTCTAGATTGAATTTTGAACATCGAACAAATAGCCCTCAGAAATGAGGGCTATTTGACGAAATAAGCTTTAATAGCTAAATTCAGATTCAATTAATTTTCATTATGAAAAAACTACTGCAACTCGCTTGTGTTGGACTCGTCTGGTTCGGCCTCTCCCCTGAAGCACTCGCAATAGAGTACACCACCCTCTCTTCACCCTTGGGACACGAAATCATTCAATGGAATGATACAACAGGAGAGCTCACACGTTGGTGCGAAACAAGCGGCACCTACTGCAGATCCATCAATGGCAGCTA
>CAZBZW010000040.1:0-531 GCA_964496535.1 uncultured Candidatus Peribacteria bacterium | reverse complement strand
CTGCAATCGACGCACAAGGAAATCAACTGTGTGCATTGAGAGATGATGCGCACATCATTTGTTGGAAAAAAACTTTAGGTGGATTCAGGGAAAAGAACTTGGGCACGTCTCCATCAGGGGCGGATTTCCGCACGCTCACAGTAGGGAGGGACTTCGTGGCCGCTGTGGACTCAAACAATGAAGTATTCTATCGTTTTTTTAGGGATAGCACCTGGAATCAATACATGCCCGGAAGCACCTTTGAACAAAAAATTGATGCAGGATCTGACTGGTTCTGCGTATACGCCGGAGGTGTTTTTCCATGGGAAACAGACTGCTTCAAACCAAGCACGAACGAAACAGACGAAGTTTTATCATATTGGGGTCTCCCAGCTACACTAGACGACATGGATCGCGCCTACACCGTACTGCCAGACGGATATTTCCCTGATCTTGTAACTTTGCGCCAAAAAGAGTTGGGGACCACTCATGTGAGCGATTTCATTTTGCAGTCACTCCCCAGCAGTCTGAAGGCAGGAGGTGAAAGTGTTT
>CAZBZW010000039.1:7507-7932 GCA_964496535.1 uncultured Candidatus Peribacteria bacterium | reverse complement strand
CAAGCCTGGAATCCATTTTGAAGTCACATAAGGCATCTTGCATTTGAGAGCCGCTTCTCGAATGGTGTTCACTGCTTGGCGCTTGGTACTCACAAAGAGAATAGTTTTGCCTTGCATGGCTGCTCCACGCAAAAATTCACAAGCTTGGCTCAGGCCATCGACGGTCTGGTTCAAGTCGAAAATATGCACACCATTTTTCTTGGTGTAGAGGTAGGGAGCCGTTTTAGGGTTCCACTTGGCTGTTTTATGACCAAAATGCACCGCGCTTGCGAGCATTTCTTTCATAAGGGTTTTTTGATCGGACATGTTCCTTGGGGTTAAAGCCTCTCGTTGTCATTTTCACCTTAGGACCCCGAGGGGCAGGACAGGCGAATCGAACGATTGACTGAGATTAAAGTGGGGCGATTTTAGATGCTTTTCAGGTC
>CAZBZW010000039.1:0-7497 GCA_964496535.1 uncultured Candidatus Peribacteria bacterium | reverse complement strand
TATTGAAATGACCCGCATTTTTAACGAGGATGACTTTTACACCTAAGTTTTCTGCCAACTCCTCTGCTTTTTCAGGCTGAAGATATGGATCGTTATCTGAGCTGAAAATCGTAAAACGAGGGCAGTTTTTTTTGATTTTTACCCAATCAAACTCTTTTTGAGCGAATGTTTTCACTCGGTTGTCGAATTGTTCTCCAATTTTCCCTAAAAATCCTGCGACCAAAAAAGCGGTTTTTGCGGGATATTCTTCAAGAATACTGAGGATAAAAGTAGCACCTAAGCTGTGGCCAATCCAGATGGTGGATGGATCTAAAAATTCTTGATATCGGTTTAAATACTCAAACCATTCTGATAAGTTTGGGTTGTTTGCGTTTGGAAATTGAGGAACGATCACGTTGTGGCCTAAATTTTCCAATTCACTTTTAAGCCAAGGAAACCAATTTTCTTCTGGAGTTCCACCGATTCCGTGAATGATGAAGACGTTGGACATGATTAATATTTTATACTTCATTGTCTCGCTCTTCAAACACAGGTTGAGGTTTTTCTCATTTTCTGGTATAGTCTAGAGAATTCATTTTTATGGAAACCCCTCTCGTCAGCTCGACTTCGGTTCTACTCAACCCTGTAACTCAGGCCACTGAAGCTCCCAATTCGATTCCGACCGCCATCACGATCAGTTTACCGACCAATGCTTATTTTTTGTCGGGAATTCGTGATTTTGTGGTGAATCTCACCAAGAATATGACCGGGTTTTCGCAGCAATGGGCCTTTCGCTTTCAAGCAGTGGTGGACGAACTCTGCAACAACGCGATTGAACATGGCAGCAAGCCGGGCTCTATTGTTCGCGTGACCTTGATTTCAACTCAAATTTCACTGGAAGTCTGTGTTGAAGACACGGGTACTGGACCCGATAAAATGAAGCCTGAAGAGCTCACCCGACTTTTTAAGGAACGATCTCAACTGGTAGCAGGTTCTTATATGGGTTTTCGCGGCCGAGGTCTGCCCAAGATTGTGGCGGGATGGACTGATGAAATTGTATTTGAAGCCAGCGATTTGGGCGGAATCAAAGCTAAAGTTAAAAAATATTTACGTAAAGAAGACGACACGGTATCTTCTAAAAAGAAATTTGTTCTGGCTTAACCCCTTTTTATGACTACTTTTGTACAAATGACGATGGATGATCTTGCAGGTTTGCCTCAAGGTCGTATGGGAAAAATTTTGCATGTGACTGGTCAGCTGGACGAATCGAATGTGGATGAACAAGCTAAGGGTGTGTATCGCTTGATTGAATCGAATGCGCAAAATCTTTATTTGATTTTCGATTTTTCAGGTTTGGAATACATGAACAGTAAATCAATTGGTTATTTGACCGACTGGTACAGTAAGGTTTCTGCTGGAGGGGGAAAGGTGGTGATCGCCGCCGCTCGCGAGAATATTTTAGATATTTTGCAGGTTGTCGGGCTCACTCAATTGATTTCGACCTATTCCACTCTTGACGAAGCGAAACTCGCCGTGATGCAATAGCGAGCGATGCTCGATACTCTTAAGGTTGCTCTCGTTTGCGATTGGCTCACTGTTACAGCAGGGGCTGAGCGGGTTTTATTGAACTTGCATGAGCTTTTTCCGAATGCGCCGATTTATACGAGCCTGTATTCGAAATCAGGTTGCCCGGCGTTTGCGAAAGCCGAAGTGCGTGAGTCGGGCTTGGCGTGGGTTCCGGGAGCGCGTCGTTTTCATCGCCTTTTTTTGCCGTGGATGCCTCGGGTTTTTGAGAATATGGATTTTTCAGAATTTGATTTGGTGATTTCGTCGTCGCACGCGGCGTGCAAGGGCATCATCACTCAGCCACACACCTTGCACGTGAGCTATTGTCATTCGCCGATGCGTTATGTGTGGGATCATTCCCATGAATATCAGCGGGAATATAAAAATTTCTCAGCCCTGCGCTTTTTGTATCAACCGATTTTGCATCGCATTCGTCAGTGGGATTATTTGGCGGCTCAACGCGTGGATCACTTCGTGGCGAACTCGCATTTTGTAGCCAATCGCATTGCTAAATATTACGAACGTGAATCTGAAGTTTTGCATCCTCCGGTCGATTTGCACCGCTTTCATTGTCGAACTGAAAAAGACGATCATTTTTTGTTGGTGGGGCGACTCATTCCTTATAAACATTTTGATTTGGCACTTTTGGCTTGTGAAGAGTTGGGTTTGAAGGTGCGTGTGGTGGGCACCGGGCCTGAATTGGGGCGTCTGAAACATCGATTTGATGGCTCAGCCGAGTTTTTGGGTGCAATTTCAGATGCCGATTTGGCTGTGGAATACGGCCGAGCGAAAGCCCTGTTATTCCCACAACTTGAAGACTTTGGCATCGTGCCATTGGAAGCAATGGCGTCGGGAACTCCGGTGATTGCACTTGGGCAAGGGGGCGCACTCGAAACTGTTTCAGATGGCGTTTCGGGGCTCTTTTTTGCTACGCCCACGGTTGAGGCGGTGAAAGAGGCGATTCAACGTTTTTTGAGTCGTGAATGGCCTGCGGAATCGGTGGCAGAATCGGTGGCAGGTTTTTCTCCAGCCCACTTCAAATCTTCCTTCCGTCATCTGCTTGAAAAGGCTTGGACTCGGCATCGTGCCATGCTAGGGTAGGGCCCTATGAAAAAAACAGATTTTGCTGCTGGTTTCACCCTCTTCGCTCTAATCATTCTCGGCGCTTTTTTGATTTTGAGCGACCTGAAAAGTCCTCACGATTCATCGGTGGTGATGGTGGAAGCGAGTGTGGGTTTGGAGCGTTTACCCGTTTATTCGGGCACCTCAGCCTATGAAATGGAACGAGCATCCGAACATTTTTCAGATGTGGTTTTGGGTTGGGCTGTGGGACCTTCATTCCGCGAAGAGATGGCGCCCACTGAATACAGCGCTGAACGTCAAGAAAAACAGAATTTGCTGTTCAAATTATATACTGATGACGTCGCCGAAGGAGATCGCTTGATTGCGGGTTTGAACGATCGCTTGTCGAAATACAACGACCAAACTCATGCCGGTTACGAATTGGCCGTGACTCATGTTCAACAGGTCACCCTCTCGACTTCTAAACTTCGTTTTGACGTGGGAGTTCTTTTGCTCATCATTTCTTTGGCATGCGTCTTGCGATTGATTTACGGCCGTTCTTAAGCCCCTGGATTTCGGGCGTGACCGTGCTGACCGATGCCTTGATCACTGCTCTTCAGGCTGAGAGCTCTTGGGATTTGGATTTTTACTATTTTGCTGCCGAGCGATTTGAGCCGATTCATCAGCGTTTTCCGACGGTTCGACATATTCCCATTTCAAATCGCTGGTTTCATTTCAGATCTCTTTTTGGCGCACCGAAATTGCCACGCGATTTTTTTGAAATTTCACCCGATCTCATTTGGATTCCGGATCGACGCCCCTTTTTCAAAACGAAGATTCCAGTGGTGATGACGGTGCATGATGCGGTTCCGGAGCAGATGCCCGAAACCCTTTCTTTCAAAAGTCGTCTCTACCATCGATTTTTTTCGCTTCAACGCAGTTTTAAGCATGTGGATGCTTTTTTGACACCTTCACAGACCACGGCCAATTTTTTAAAGGAACGGACGGCTCGGCCGATTCACGTTTCGTACGCTTGCTTGCCCTTTTCTCAGCTTGAAGCACTGAAGCCTTCTGTTGAAATTCCAGAATCCTTTGCCTTCTTTTTGGCTCCGGTGGATCCTCGCAAGGGCTTAACTCAGCTGGAGCAAATTGTGCGATCAATGCCTGATCTTTCGGTGGTTTGGGCGGGCTTGAAAAGCTATGATTCTCGGTTTGCGTTTCACGGGCTTCCACAATCGCGTCAGGTGATTTTTTTGTCTGAAATCACAGAACCTGAGAAGGTGTGGCTCTTTCAAAATGCATTTGCATTTTTGGCGCTCAGCGAAATGGAAGGTTTTGATTTGCCGGTTTTAGAGGCGGCTCATTGGCAATGCCCCACGATACTTTCAGATATTCCGGTGCATCGGGAACTGTTTGAAAGCGATTATTTCACATGCAATTTTGAAGAGAGTTTGAAATTCTTGAACTTTTTGCGTGAGAACGAGGGTAGGACCCCAAAAGCCAAGTTTTCAGATGACCCTTCTAAAATTGCTCATGATCTTTCACTTTTTTTTCGAAGTGTAGTCGTTCACAAAAATCGAGAGAGTGGTCGTGACGGGAATCGCAATGATCGCGCCTAGAACTCCGAGAGTTTTGAATCCGATCAACATGGCCAAAATGATCACGACCGGGCTGAGGCCCACGGCTTTTCGCATGATCAAAGGCACCACAATATTGTTTTCCATTTGTTGCAAAAGCACCATGAAGATCAAGGTCCATACGGCCAGCCAATGCGATTCATTGAAGGCGACTAAGAGGGCTGGAATTGCGGATGAGATGGGCCCGATTACGGGAACCAACTCGGCCAAGCCCACAAACATGGCGAGCGTGAGTGCGTAGTCGACGCCTAAAATCAAGTATCCGATCCAGCTGAGGCCAAACATGGCAAACATGAGTGCAATTTGACCTCTCAGCCAGTGACCCACTCTTTTTTTGATCAACTCCATTTTTTCAATCACGTAACTTCCGTGGCGGGTTGGGAACAGCGACACAAAAAATGAATCCACCGATTTTTCATCGACGGTGAGTAAGAAGGTCAACATGAGAATTAACAAGAAGTTGAGTATTCCACTGAAGGCGTTGATGAGCACACTCAGCGTGTCTCCAGCGACCTGCTGTAATTGTTGGCCGGCATCGTTCAGGCTGGCCTTGATGCTTTCTAAAATACTGCCGTCATTCAGTTGGGTCGTGATGGGTTCCAAAATGGGGTTGAGCCATGTTGAAAGAGGATAGTCTCCGGTTGAGAGCGTCGAAATGAGGTGATTGGTGTTGCGAGCCAATTCTAAAAGTTGACTGGCCAAAAGAGGAATCAGTTGAGAGACGAAAAATACCAAAACGGCAATGAGTGCCGCGAACATGGCTAAAATCGAAAATGCACGTGGAATTTTGTAGCGATGCTGAAGGTGGTCAATGGTGGGGTCGAGAGCGGCCGCAAATAAAATGGATACGAAGAGGATCATTAAAATGTTCCCGATCTCGTGGATGAATTGCCCAAGAGCCACGATGCTCAAGACCACGATGGTGGCTTGTGCCACGTTCCACATCGAAAAAATGATTTCAGTCTCTTTTCGATCATGTTTTTCAATAGGTGCGTGTGGCAGCTCGTCATCGATTTCGTCGTCACGCTCCTCCTTAAGCTTTTGAATGTTGTCTTTGATGCGTTTGATTTGCTCTTGAGAACGCTCCAAAAATGCGCGAAGAGAAGGTTTCATTTTTAGCTGGTGACAAGAAGTAAAATGAGATTTGCGACCGTCCACGACAAGAGAGAAATCACCAATCCGATGATCGCGTACTGAATGGTGTTTTTACCTTTTTCTTTGTCATCACTGAGCGAGCCAGTCATGTAGTAATAACCGCCCACAACGATCATTAGAACAGATAAGAGAGCCCCGACACGAACCATGAAGTCGATGATGTCTTTGATGAGAAAACCGAGCATCCAATACTTGATTTTCCCCGACTTGATGGCGCACGAAAGGATGGTGCTTTGATCGAAACTAATGTTATCCACTTCAATGCTTTCGCCTCGACCCAGTTTTTGAACGATCTCTTCGGTACTGACGGTCCCAAACAGGTCATTTAAAAAACTCAGACATTCCATGTCGCTTAAATTTTGAGCATCTTCACTCTGCGGCAAAATCGAACCTGTTTGAGCGTGAACCGGCGTGATGCCGGCCATCAACAATCCAACGATGAGCAGGGCGTGAATGGACAGGCGTTTGAACATGCGGTGATTTTACTCCTTAAAAAGAGAACGACCAAGACGAATCAAAGTGGCACCTTCTTCTATGGCGATTTCAAAGTCGTCGCTCATGCCCATGGAACATTCAGCCAAACCCAATTCAATCTGCAATTGTTTCAATTTTCTGAATTCTTCGCGCGCTTTTTCGGGGTTTTGGCTGGCGATTCCCATGACGCCTTCCAGTTGCAATTGGGTCTTGCTTTGAATGAAATCTGCGAGCGTGGGGGCGTCGTGCCAAGAACAACCTTGACGTTGAGGTGAGCCGCTGAGGTTCACTTGCAGGTAAATTCTCATGTTTTTTCGAGCTGTGTTCAAAGCCTCGGCCTGTTTTTGATTTTCGAGACTTTCGACGACATCAAAAAACTGCGCGATCTTCTTGATTTTGCGTGTTTGAAGCTTGCCAATGAAATGTTTTTCAATGTTCTTTGGCAGGTTCAGCCATGTTTTTTCCGCGGATTCCAGGCGATTTTCTCCGATGCGGATGATTTGAGGTTGAGCTTTGAGGATCGCTTGAATTTCAGAAATGGTGCGCCCTTTGCTCACCATAAGCACCTTGAGTTTCTCCGGAATATCTGTTAGGTTCGTCCAGTTCATATGACTGCTATTTGCGCTATTGTGGGTCGTCCAAACGTGGGAAAATCCACGCTTTTTAACCGGTTGGTGGGTTCTCGACGTGCCATTGAATCGAGTGTGTCGGGCACGACCCGAGATCGAATCCACTATAAACTTTTAATTCAAGATCGCGAACTGACTTTAGTCGATACGGGTGGAATTGAGCTGGATGTGGGTGAAGGAAGCATTGAATCTCAGGTTCAAGAGCAATCGAAAGTGGCTATTGAAGGGGCTGATTTGATTTTGTGGGTTGTCGATGTGCGTCATGATCTCACGAGTGAGGATTATCATGCATTGGCTCTCCTTCGAAAATCGAAAAAGCCGGTTTATTTGATTGCGAACAAGTGCGACAACCCCAAAATGGAAGATGGAGGAATGCATCTGTATTCTTTGGGTCTTTCAAAAGTTCTCTTTGTGAGTGCCTTGCATGCGCACGGTCTCTATGAGCTCGAAGATGCACTTTATGGTTTTTTGAAGGAAAACAACTTGGGCGAAAAAATCGTTCAAGAAGAGGGTGCGCCCATTCGTTTGGCGATGGTGGGGCGTCCGAATGTGGGTAAATCGACCATGCTCAATGCTTTGATGCAAAAACAAGTGGTGGTGACTTCAGATGTTCCGGGCACGACGCGCGATCGAGTGGATGTGGAGCTGGAATGGAACGATCAGAAATTCGTTTTGATCGATACCGCTGGAATTCGACGTCGCGGCAAGATTGATGTGGGTCTTGAAAAATATAGCGTGCTCAGAACCTTCCGTGCGATTTCAGAGGCGGACATTTGTATTTTGTTGCTGGACCCTGTGGAAGGTATTACGGCTCAAGATTGCCACGTCAGTGAATACGCTTTGAATGAAGGCAAGGGTTTGGTTTTGGTGGCGAATAAGATGGATCTGTTTAAGGGCGAAGAACGTGAAGAGGCCGAAAATCAGTTTATCTATAAAGTGAAACGTAAAATGGCTTATGTGCCCTGGGCGCCTTTGGTGTTCAGTTCGGCGCTCAA
>CAZBZW010000038.1:2434-7935 GCA_964496535.1 uncultured Candidatus Peribacteria bacterium | reverse complement strand
CGGAATGCCGTCATATTCTGCCAACACATCAACGCCCTCGCCCACACTCACAATTTTCGGAGCTCGAATAAAATGCGCCCGCAATTCATCCCCATCACGAATCTGCAAAACAGCCGAAAAACTCGCGCTCTGTCGTCCATAGGCATTGCGCTCGACTTTCACGTTCAAGAGTCCGTAATGAGCCAGCACGATCAAGCCCGCACAAGTGCCCAAAATTTTAAAATCCGGTCGCCCTGAAACATCAATCAACCATTCGCGCAGACCACTCGATTCCAAAAATAACTTCATCACGGTGCTTTCACCGCCCGGCAAAATCAGGCCCGTGAGCCCTGAAACATCGTCCAAAGATCGCACTTCTTTCCACTTTAAACCCAGCGCATCTAAAATCGCCTCATGCTCTGCAAAGCCGCCTTGAATCGCCAAAACACCAATCATAACCCGCGTTCGGCCATGAAAACTCCTAAGCCCCCAATTTCAAGCCCCGCCATTGCGCCTCCCAAGCCCGCAGAAATATCGGCCAACTTCGCAGGATCTTTAAAGTGAATCACCGCCTCCACAATCGCTCGCGCCATGCGGGCCGGATCCTCCGATTTGAAAATTCCACTGCCCACAAATACGCCGTCACAACCCAGTTGCATCAAGAGTGCCGCGTCGGCTGGAGTTGCCACCCCACCTGCTGCAAAATTCACCACAGGCAATCGCCCCAATTTCAAAACTTCCGCCACCAATTCCACCGGCACTCGATATTCCTTCGCTTTTTCTTCCAAATTTGCCGCCGTCAATTCTGCAATTTCACGATTCATGGTCTTGATATGTCGCACGGCTTCCACAACATTGCCCGTGCCCGCCTCACCTTTCGTACGAATCATCGAGGCGCCCTCATGGATGCGTCGCAAGGCCTCACCCAAATCGCGTGCGCCACACACAAACGGCGCTGTGAATTCAGTTTTATTCACATGATCGAACGGACAGGCCGGAGTGAGCACTTCACTTTCATCAATAAAATCGATGTCGAGTGCCTGCAAAATCTGCGCCTCCACAAAATGACCAATGCGCACTTTCGCCATCACCGGAATCGTCACTGCTGCTTGAATGCCCCGAATCAATTCCGGATCCGACATTCGCGCCACACCTCCATCTCGACGAATGTCTGAAGGTACACGTTCCAACGCCATGACACTGCAGGCTCCTGCGGCTTCGGCAATGCGGGCTTGATCAGCATTCACCACATCCATAATAACACCGCCTTTGAGCATTTGAGCCAAACTGCGTCCTGTTTCATTCATTGAAGGATTTTTGAAAGCCCCAGCAAACTAAAATACAGAACAGGGAAATGCAAGAGGTAAAATGCAAACGCGTGGCGACCCAAAGCCGATAAAATGGGTATGCGAGCCAGTACTGCCAGTCGAGTGGGCTCTCGCCGAGCATAGACCATCTCACCCCAAATCATGCCCCAGAGTGGCACCGCCAACCACGGCACAAAACGAACATAATCCCAGCGAGAAAAGAGCCACGGGTCCAAAAAATCTGCCCATGGAATCAGTGCCAAAATAAGAAAGCTCACCCCCAAAGCCCAGCCCGAACGTCCCTTAAATAAGCGTGTGAACAACGCCGCGACCACAAAAAAATGCAAAATTCCGAAACGCACAAAATCATCCCCGAAGACCAAGAAAGTTCCAAAGCTCACCAGCGCCGCACCCAATGCCAACTGCATTGCACGCACACTCTGACCCCAAAACGAACGTGATGAAAGGGCAATGCTCACACCGAAAATCCAGAAAAAAATCATGCGCACAAAATGCGCCAACACAACCCAAAAAGGCGCGTACCAAGCAAATTCATAAAGACCCAACATCTGCAGAATCACGCCGGCATGGAACAGTGCCATCAACACCAAAGCCAGGCCGCGTGCCGCATCAATTTCAGGAAGTCGTTTCATATGTCATTTCAACTTCTTCAAATGCTCAATACTCTCGTGCATGTTCTTTTCAAGCTTGTCGAGAGCCGCATCAATCTCTTTCAAATCAGATCGACCGGTCTTCCAAGCCTGTCGTCGCGCATCACGTCGCAATCGTGCAAAGGCACGCCCAAACAATCTCTCTGAACCTCGATAAAAATTAACCGCCTGTCGCACATGCACCAAACGTAACTCATAATGAGACAATCTCAATATGACCAGTGTCACCAAAATTAAGAAGAGTAAGCCTGCCACCATCAACGGCAACACCAAGCTTCCATCTTTTTCCCAGACCGCCCAGTCAGGCAAGGAATCTTGAGGTGAAACCATTTCAGCCCCCGCCTCTGCAGGACCAACCGACGTCTCAGAAACTGCTGGCAAGACACTGGTTCCATCGGCTTGAGTTGAAGTCTGCGCCGGCACCGGAGCCACTTTGAGCGCATACGAACCTGAGCCGGTTCCCGTCAAAATGCTCGTGCCGTTTCCATCGTTAGCCAAAACATTCGCACTCTTAAAAGTCACAACCGCCGAACCTTCTTTGATCGGCACAAATACGATGCTCAAGACTTTTCCACTCGAACCCAAATAACCCGGATTCAAAACCACGCCTTCAAATGAAATCGTCCCCGTTGCATTCGAAAAACTGGGCTCCACGGGCCATAAATTCACAATCGATCCGCTCTTAGAAATACTGCTCACTCGCATCAAGCCGGCCGGATAATCAATCGTGCCCGAAACCGCATTCAGCGCTTGATCGGTCGATGCATACACTGTGACCACAAACGTACGATCATAATCACCCGCCGCAGGCGATAAATATTCAGTCGCCGCCATCGCCGCACCCGAGGGCATCATCAAAAAAATCGCCAATACAAGGTGGGCCATTCGGCGTCGCTTCCAAAATAAAAGCCCCAGCAAGACCACTAAAGCAATCGAGGCTCCAGCGATCACATTTCGATAATCCGCAGGCAATCCTGAAACTTGCACCGTACGTTCATTACCAGCAGAATCCACTGCTTTCACCCACACGCGATGTCTCAAGTTTTGGTCTTTCAAGACATAAGGACTTTCAGCACGTTCAAAGTCACCCAAACCCTCTCGCACTTCGTAGTGATCCACCACCCCTTCACGATCGATGGCCGAAAATGACAAAAACCACTGACCGTCAAACAAACCCGCATCACGACTCAACAAGGGAGTGAATGGTTCAGGCATACCCAAATCAGCCTCTTCAATAGGAGTTTCGGGTCCCTCGCCCTGCACGTTCAAACTCAATGGTAAGGTGGTTACAGGCAACGCCGTTCCCGTGCCATCATTGCTCAGCACACGCGTGTCGTTCAAGCTAAAATTGGCTTGGGCTTCAGCTTGGGCTTTAAAAACCGCAATAAAAACCGTGCCCGGCACCACGCCATTCACAGGCGGGGTCAACTGCACTCCAAATCCCGCCGGATTCACACCTGAAAAATGGATCTGCCCATCGTCCGTGCCCACGGCCGCCTGAGGCGAGTCGATCCACAAGGTCACCATCGAATTGGCTTCTTCAATTCGCACCAAATCAAAAACCTCAGGGTCGTACACCAGCGTGGATTCCACTGCATTTGCCGGAGTTCCGGCCACATCCAAAACCACCGAAACATCTACGGTTTCGCTCACATGCACGTCCGTTACGGGCGCATAAAACAACAAACTCGCCGCCAAAATGAATATGGAGTTCAGATTCATGCAGTCCAATAATAGGCAATTATACTCAGATCAACCAGATCTATTTTGCCATCGCCATTCAGCACATTGTGCTCGCGATCCACAATCGTGGCTTCCAGCGCGCGCTGATACCAATATGCAGCGATCGAAAAATCCACCAAATTCACACGAGTGTCACAATTCAAATCCCCTCGGTTGCAATCCGAGTCATTTCCAATCTCAGTTTCCTCGGCCTCCTCAGGTTCCTCCGGCAATTCGCCCGGGTTCACCACTTTGAATGTGGCCGCCTGACTCAATGAACTCACTTCAGTGCCCACTTTCGATTTCGCTTTGGTACTGTGATCACCCACCTCAATCAGCGACGTGTCGAATTGGTACAAATAAGTGCCATCACGACCCGCCTGGGTCTGCACCGCCACCGGAGTTGAATAGACAAAAATGTCCACGGTGCTGTTGGGCGCCCCTTGCCCCAAAATCGGAATGCTCTCGCCCCATTCCACAAACTTTTTATCCACCGCAATCGTCGGAGGAATAAAAATGCCCCCAATCTGCGTGCTCGTCCCTTCACTCAAACCCACATTGAAACTGAATGTGCTGGATCGTCGCCCATCCGAATCGGTGGTGTAAATCGTGTAATTGTAATTGCCTTCAGCCTGCTGGGTTGTGATCGTGAATTGAGCATCGGGCCCGGCCACCGTGGTCGCAACCTGCACCGCACCTCTCAGTAAAATCACTGTACTCCAAGGATAAGCTCGTCCGCTCACCGTCAACGTGGTTTCATCTTCATTATTTTCATCATTCGAATCACGGTCTCCGCCCAAACTGCCGCCCCCCGACGATGAAGTCACTGTGGGTGCGCTCTCTGCCGCCGTGGGCGTGCCCGAAACTACCGAGGATGTGGTCAGCAAGGTATCGCCATCGTAAACTTGAACTTTCACATAATAAGTCGTGCCACCGATGAGTCCGCTAAAAACTTTGGACGTCGCCAAAGCCATCGACGTGAAGGTGTAGGTACCCCCTGAAGACGTCGCGATTCCAACTCGGTAATTTGTGACCGTCGCAAACGTAGCGGTCGAAGAGGTCCAGCTCACACTCAACTGCTCTTCGCCCGAAGTCACACTCAGCACCGGCGCCGTGGCCGTCGGAGTGAATGTGGTGCCCGAACCCTCCACAAAACTGGCTCCTGTGGCACGCTCTCCACCGATTTCGTTGGTGAGCGAGAACATTTGAAAACTGCTCGACGTGGCGTACCCCCCTGAATCAGAAAAAGAACCGTCTTCAATCAAAAATGAATCGCTCTCAGAAACAAGCGCCGAAACAACACCACCACTAAAACAAATGGCGACCAAGATCATCCATGTATAGGCAATAAAACGCCTCATATCGAGTTATTTAAGGTTCACTCGACAGCTTCAGGATTCACTTGAGAATCTCCAATATTGATCGGCGCTACTTCCACAATCTTATGTTCAGTAGGATTGTATAAAATCGCCTTTTTAGAATTGGTGTAAATCAAAACCTTGTCTCCCATTGTTGCGTGGGCGAAAAAAGCTTGATCCTTGAGTTTTTCAGGATCCGTCACCGTCGCCACTGTGGGCTCTTCTCCTTCAGGCAAAACAATATATTCAGACACTTCATCCACCAATTTTTGCACCGATTCTTCGGCTTGTTTTTGAGGATCTTTTTGAAAATCACGCACTTGCTTGTAAAGCAAAACGTTGCCTCCTAAAGAGACGAGTAAGGCCAAAGCCAAAATAGAAGTGCTAGACGAAAATTTCGAGGAATCTTTTTGCATAAAATATAAGTGACGGGACGCACGGAACTCTAGCACGAATCACCGAGT
>CAZBZW010000038.1:0-2424 GCA_964496535.1 uncultured Candidatus Peribacteria bacterium | reverse complement strand
GTACAATTTTAGTTTGCCGGAACTTCTACAGGAGTCTCTGCAGGAATTTCAGGGGTGGGGGTGGGTTCGGGCTGAGGTTCAGGCTCGGGCTCTACCGGCGTTTCAGGTAAAACCTCTTCACTTGGAATTTGATCTGGAATTTCTTCCTCCTCGGGCGCCACTTCCAATTCTTCCGGCAAAACTGGTGCTTCTTCCACATTCACAGGAGTTTCCTCCGGAATCACTTCTTCTGACTCTGGCACGTCCACCGGGATAGAATCACTTCCCTGCCCTCCCGTTGATTCCACCAACCGAGGATTCTTGACTGCCAACGCCAACCAGCTGAATGGCAAATCGGTCTCAGCCGCACCGCTTAGCAAGATAGTGAAGCCTGTTTCACTTCGATCCACAATCACAAATCGAAGGTCGCTGGCCAAGTATGCTTGAGCTGCTGCATCGTCCTCATCCTCAAAAGTCACATCGGCATGAACCGTGGGCGAATTCAAATACGAACGTTCAAAGTTCACTCGAACCCGGTCATCACCAGCGCGAATCAAAGCAAAGCCTGCCGTATCGCTGTTCACATAAGGAACTCCAATAAAAATTAAGTCGTCCAAAACCGTAATGGCATCGCCCACCGCACTCAAGCTGTCCAATCGAATGCCTTCAAAAAGTGATGGATCTTCGGAAGCCAACGTTACAGGCTGTTCTAAGACTTCGATTCGTGCAATCAAATCAAATAGGTCCACCGAATCTTGCGGATTCACCACTTCTAAGGCGCTCGACTCCAGAGCATCCAAACGCTCGATCACCGAACTGAAATCTTCAGTCATGGTCGATAGCATCGCGGTCAGACTTTGAGCCTCAGCTTCATCTTCACCCGAAATCAAGAAATCTTCGGCTGTTACCGTATTTGCAGAAACTTCGTCGGCCCATACATGTGGAGTGATGATTTCAAGACCCGCACTCAAACGATCGGTTAAAATTTCAGAGAAATCTTCGGTCGCAATCAACTCTTCTTTTTGACCCACAAAATAGTCGAGCGCAACAGAACCCAAGCCGCTTTCAGTCAAACCAGTGTCTGGCAGGCTCAAGGTCTCTGACAATGTTTCTGACAACTTAGACCCCTGCCCATGGCTGTTTTTAATGAAGGCCACCACGTAACCCGCAGGCATGGTGCCGTCATAGGCGGTCAACGATTGACCAATCACAATTCCAGCCTTGGTCGCCTTCATGGCCACACCTGGTGTCGACGATGGCGTCAAATAATCCCCTGGCAAAATCGGACCGTTTTCGAGCGAAACTTTGACGGGAACACGGCCCGAAAGCGCCACCAAAATAGGCTTCGCCCCCGCCTCCACCACATCACCCAGCACCAAACCAGGATTCGTAGAAACAATTCCAATCGCCATTTCATCGTAAGCTTTTGAGCTCTTTTTCACACCAACTTGCATATCACCATCAATCGCAACCACATCTCCAGCTTCGAGAGTAAAGTCATACGAACTATAGATTTCAGCCAAGTCCGCTCCGGAACCTTGCAAGGTCCACACACGCACTTCACCACGACCTCCAGTCCCTCCGGTTCCTCCAGTCGTAGGGTTTCCGGCTCCACCTCCACCACCTCCTCCTCCGGGAGCACCTCCAGTTCCTCCAGCTCCACCGGTCGCATTCGAACTATTTCCTCCTCCACCTCCTCCTCCACCACCATAACTGCTTCCATCGGCTCCCACGGTTCCCGCAGTACCAGTCGTTCCTCCAGTTCCTCCAGCGGAACCAGTCGAGTTTACAAATGCATTCGCGGCTCCTCCAGCTCCTCCATTACGAGCCACACATGTGGTGACCGCACAAGTTCCACCAGCACCTCCACCACCTCCACCTTTGAGACTTCCTCCACCACCACCAGAGTTACCGCCTCCATTGCTCGTAGAAGCTCCACCTCCACCTCCACCCATGACGGCATTTCCCCCGTTTTTAGCAGTGGTCGAAGCGGCACTCGCTCCACCAGCCCCACCCGATCCATCGACATCACTTGGGGTCGTGGTTCCCGTACCTCCTCCGGCTCCACCACCTCCAGGGCCTCCTCCGGCTCCACCCGTAAAACTACCCACAGAAGATCCTACGGCGGCCTGACCTCCACCACCTCCACCACCTCCACCAGAAGAAGTGACCACTCCTCCACCACCTCCTCCATATGCAATCAGTTGAGTTCCAAAACTAGAGCTGCCTCCAGCCGTTCCATCGGTACCATCTCCATTGGAGCCTCCTGCACCACCTGCACCACCCGCAGGAACCGTAATCGCAACGGTTGAGGCCACATCTTCTTGTTCAAAAGTGGTCGTGACGTATGCACCTCCACCTCCTCCACCTCCACCAGATCGAATCGAGGTCGTGTTTCCTCCCACGCCTCCCGCACCTCCACCTCCTGCTCCCACCGCTTCCACC
>CAZBZW010000037.1:4862-8124 GCA_964496535.1 uncultured Candidatus Peribacteria bacterium | reverse complement strand
GCTGATGGCCAAGACATTGGCCTTGGTCCCACACTGCATGGCTCAGTCAAAACTCGATTCACATTCGATGCCAGCGCATCGCTCAACATCGACGGAACGGGCAACAACCTCAATTATTTCTGGAACTTTGGCGACGGAGTCACCGCCAGTCAAAAATCTGTGACTCATGTCTTCGTAGAGCGCGCAAACTATAAAGTGACGCTCACCGTGAAAGACAAAAAAGATCCTTCTAAAACTTCAGAGGCTTCCATCGAAATTGAAATCGAGGGCATTGAACCTAAAATTCGTTCAATCAATGTGGTGCCTCAGGGGTCCACTCTCGAGACTCCACTCAAAGTCACCATGAACGTCGACGCCATCGACGAAGATGGAAAAATCACGCTTTACAAGGCGTGGTATTACGACATGGAAGATTCCGCCGAAGCACTCGGCACCGTGATTTCTCAAAGCAATTCGTTCACGCTCACTCTCAACACGAAAGGTGAGGAGGGTGAGTCAAAAGAATATGGTTTTGCGGTTGAGGTCACTGACAACGACAATCAAACCGTCGCCAGCGAGGACGAGCTCGACGAAAGCGCCATCCCGTCCTTAGAGGTGGTCAATGGTCCCAACGACACACCGGTCGCCAATTTCAGCGTCGATCGCTCCACTATATTTTTGGGCGACGAAATCACATTTTCATCGACTTCATATGATCCTGACGGTGAAATCATTTCGTACACATGGGACCTCGAAGGCGACGGCTTCTACAACAATGAGTCACAAAAATCGGCTTCGCTCACCCACACGTTCGATCAAGTTTACCGCGAAGGTGTGGATGTCTCGCTCAAAGTTGAAGACAGTGCGGGAGCCACTGCGGTTTCAGACCCGGTGCGCATTTATATCGACAGCAAGTCTGAACCGCCTGAGGCTGCATTCAAGTGGGTTCTAACTGGAAAAACAGTCGGCTTTGAAGACCATTCGATCGCGGATACCAAAAACGGAGCACGCATCACCGCCTACTTCTGGGATTTTGATCTTTCGAAAGATAGCAGTGGCAACGGAAAGCCCGATGATGACATTGATTCCGACCAGCCCAACCCCAGTTTCACCTACAAAGATTTTGGAGATGAAACCGTTCGACTCACCGTGGTCGATTCTTCAGGTCAAAAAGATGAACTGACTCAAGTGGTTTCGGTGATGGACGCTGAAAAGCCCAAAGCCCTATTCACTTTCGAGGTGAACGATCAAGAGGTCACATTCACTCATCAATCAGTAGTGGATCCTGATCTCGACCTCAAAACCATCACTTGGGATTTCAATTTGAACGAAGACACCGACGGGGACGGAAACCCCGAAAATGACGTCGACAGCGAAAAGAAAAATCCGGTGCACCAATATTCAAGTTATGGCGACTACACCATCACGCTCACAATCACCGATTCGATTGGTCAAACGAGCACTCATAACGAAAGCATCACCTTGGTTGACCCGAGCGAGACCTTGGTGGCCGAGCTCAACTCCACGCCCGAGCCCAATCGTTTGGGGCAAATCCGCCTGACCGGCGATAGTGGAGACATCACCTTCTACTTTTCAAGCACAGGCGGAACCGGCAACCCTGAATACAGAATCGATAAAAACATTTTCATCGATTCTGACGGCGATGGCATCCGTGACAACGACATCGATTTTAGGGCCAGCCGACCGGGCAGTGCTCGTTTCACATTCTTCAAAGCCGATGGCCAAACCGTGGCCAAACTCACCGCCATCGAAACCGACAGCGGGCTTCAAGACATCGCCACCCTGCAAGTCGTCTTTGACGGCTTCCTCGGGGGTGCTAATCTTTTAGCCGCCACACCTAAAGAAATTTTCTTCCTTTTGGCCACCGCGATTCTTGCGCTGACCATCGCCCTTCAACTTCGTAATAAGCCCTCCCGCTCATGACCGACACCACCCCCACAACTCCTGTCGCACCGGCCTTCACTCCTGAAACGCCACCGCCTGCTGCACCCGTGAAAAAAACTTCAGTCTGGAAGCGCTTGGCCTTAGTGCTGGGGTTGTTTTACGGCCTCTCACTCGTATTTGTATTGGTGTGGGGCTTCGGCCTTGCAAGCCTCGACATTGGAGTCTTCGATTATCTTTTCGTGACTCAGCGAGAATTTCAATCCTTCTTACTCACGGTATTTCATGTATTGATGGGCTTGGCGGCCGCTGGTTCCATGCTCACCGCGCTTTACCACTTATTTCGCTCATACTTCTTCAAAAAAGAACAAGTCGAAGAAAAAAAACGTGCCAAACGCAACTCGCTCGTATTTGGATTTTCATTCTTCGTTCTCACCGTATTGTGGCTTTTGGGAATTTCATTTTTAGGGCCTCGTTTAGTGCCTAGTGACGGAGTCGGCATCATCACCAACCCCGTGAACACCTTGAATTTGACCGCACCTGTGACTGTTGAATTCTCAGCGACCGATCTGCCGATCAACGACAAAGAGTATTCCATTCTTTCATACAGCTGGAATTTTGGGGACGGAAGTTCAGGCAACGGCCCTTTGATCTCTCACCGATTCACTCGAAAAACCACCCCCGATGGACGTTTCAGCGTCGTGCTTTCCGTCGAACTGTTGGGTCTCAAAGATGGCCAAACCACGACTCGCACCTACACCACTCAAGTGGGAATTGAGAATGAAACTGTTTCAGCCGCCATGGTCGCCGCTCCTCGCAGTGGAGAAATTCCACTCTTGGTGCAATTCGACGCCACCAGTTCCTACGACCCCGATGGGCAAATCACACGTTATCGTTGGGATTTCAATGGCGACGGAGTCTTCGATTCCGAAGGGCCTTTTGCCGACTACACTTATCTTGAAGAAGGCACCTTCACCGTTTCGCTCGAAGTCACCGATAACAATGGTCAAACCAACGTGGCCACCACCGAAATCGATGCTGGAACCGTCAACGGACTTCGTGCCGTCATCACTCCGCTCGACGTTTTGGCCGGAGGCACTTATCAAGTCAACAAAAGCTATCAATTCAGCGGCGAACAGTCGCGCATTGCCAGCGGCAACATCAATAAATTCACTTGGGATTTCGGCGACGGCACCAAGAGTTCCAGCCGAACCATCACTCACACATTTGCAAAATCAGGCGATTACAATATTTCTCTCAGTGTCTCAGATCAATTTGGCAATTCCGACACCGCATATCTTGCGGTCACGGTGGCCGACCCCGGTTCCAAGCCCAGCGCCATCATCAAAACCAACCCTCAGGCAACGGCCGGAACCGTCAC
>CAZBZW010000037.1:0-4852 GCA_964496535.1 uncultured Candidatus Peribacteria bacterium | reverse complement strand
TTGCTTCGCCGTACACCTCTGCTTCAACCTGTCCCCCGGCCGGAACCGTCACCGGCGCCTATCCTCTGGCCGTGAGTTTTGACGCCAGTGCTTCCGTTGACCCCGACAGCGACATCATCGAATATCAGTGGGATTTCGACAGCGACGGCATCGTGGATATCACCGGCGATAAAGCCAGTCATATTTATGAAGAAGAAGGTGCTTACACCGCGACTCTCACCGTGGTGGACGCGGGCGGAAATCAAACCGTGAAAACCCTGCCGATTCAAGTGGTATCTCAAGGCTTGGTTGCGCGACTCATCGTCGACGAGACCAATGGCGAAGTGCCCTTGACCGTGTCATTCGACGCCTCGGGCTCGTCTTATAAAGGCGGCCAAATTGTGGCGTACGAATACAACTTCGGTGACGGAGGCGACCCCTTTGTGGGCGGCTCTCAAGTGACGTATCGCTACTCCAGCGTGGGCACTTTCACCGCGACCGTCACGGTCACCGCCAACGACGGAAAGCGCAGCACTGCTCAAGTTCAAATTGTGGTGCGACCCGTTGCACTCACCGCATGCTTCACTGTCAATTCTGATCGCAATACCGCCCCATTCTTCCTCAGCGTTTCACCCGCTTGTTCGGCTGGCACGGTCAAAAGCTATGAATGGGATTTCGGTGACGGCTCAAAAAGCTTCGACCGCCAACCCGAAGTGCACGTCTACAGCGCCCCCGGCGTTTACACCATTCGTCTCGAACTCACGAGCGAACAAGGCATCGTCGATTGGGTCGAGAAGACGATTATTGTGGATTGATTTAGTAGTTTTTGACTTTTCATCGAAATAGGTATTAAGTCGAAAACCATTAAATTAGTTAATATGGCCTCAACAGACAATCCCGAGACTTGCAGGCACGTACCAGCAACTGCTATCGAAGCTGATGATGCTCAAAGTGGGCGGCTCCCAAGTGACATATGTCACACTTTAGGGACGACAAGCAGGCGCGTTATGACTGCTAGAGGATGTGCTGAAAGCATGGAACGGCCTGATGCACGGCTAGAGGCTCTCATTGCAGATTTCAACACTTTGCCAGAAGAGAGACGCACTGTACGAGGCAAAGTTTTTTCCGGCCATGAAGTTATTCGCGCCATACCAGACATAGGAGCATTTTTAGCTGAAATGTCTCAAATGAAAAATGGAAGAGCCTTTGAACTGAACGAAGAAGGTCAGTTGGTGATGCTGGATGAAGATGTGGGGCCAGAGGAAGGCTATTCACAAGCCAAAAAAAGGCAAAAACGTGTCGTTTACCGTGATGCTGATGGAGCCATTCAAGTAATGACAGGTGACGACTACTTCGTGGAAGCTGAAGAGGGAGACCTTCGATTGTCTGAGGCGGCACTAAGAATCTCTCCAGAGTCAATCTTGATGGAAAGAGGCTTACCCACGGTCCATATGCTGAACCCATACAAACACCCTTATCGTGTAGGTGAATTTGCTCGGATGAGCAAAGATGAATACGGGAACACCATTAATAGTTTTTGGGCCGAAGATTTCGCCCTCAAATTTCCAGAGGCTTGCTATACCTCCTGGGACAACCCGTGGGATGATGATGATGATGATGATTCGGGGTGCATGCACGCAAGAGTGATGGACACCAGGGGTCTCACGTGTAAATCCCGTCGCGTAGTAAGGGTCAAATTGGACCTTCAATTTTAGTCTTCACTATCCCGTCATCTTCTCCGCATCCAGCAAGTGCCGATACTCTTCGGGCACCAACTCTGTGAAAGGTCGGCCACTTTCTCGCGCGGAATGCACCATTTCGGCCACTTTTGCATAACCCAAGACAGGTGCCAGAATCGTCGCCAAAACCGGCCCACCTTCAAGCTTGGCGCGCATCTCTTCGATGTTCGCAACCACACCGCGCACACAGAGTTCGTCAAACGTGCGCATGCCGTTCGTCAAAATTTCAATCATATGCAGAAGGTCCCAGGTGATCAGGGGAGTGTGCCAGTTGAGTTCGAGCTGACCCTGCTGTGCCGCCGTTTGAATCCCGTGGTTGAGGCCAAACACTTGAACGCAAATCATCGAAAGCATTTCGCAAATCGATGGATTCACCTTGCCGGGCATGATCGAAGAACCGGGCTCCACTTCGGGCAAAACGATTTCATTGAAGCCAGCCTGAGGCCCACTTGCCATGAGTCGAAAGTCGTTTGAAATGCGCAAGAGTTCGTTCGCCAACAGTTGCAATCCGCTCGAAACCGCCGCAAACGCCGCCATGCTGTGAGTGGTTTCAAACGAGTCCGGAGCTTTGAACAGTTTGAGGCCGCTGAGCTTTGAAAGTTCGGCAATCATGCGATCTTTAAATTCCGGATGCGTGTTGATGCCCGAGCCCGTGGCTGTGCCTCCAATACCCAACTCGTGCAGTTCGCTTGAGAGCGATTCCAGTCGTGCCAGGCCGTGACGCACCGCCGACGCGTACGCCGAAAATTCTTGGCCGAGCGTGACCGGCACCGCATCTTGTAAATGAGTGCGACCCGTTTTCACCACTGTCTTGAATTCTTGAGCCTTGCGTTCCAGCGCATTGATGAGTTCGTTTCCAACCTTAAAAAGTTTTTGAATGTCATGAAGAGCCGCGAGGCGAATCGTCGTGGGAATCACATCGTTCGAAGACTGGCTCATGTTCACATGATTATTGGGATGCACATCGGCGCGCATCGCCAAAACCTCATTCATATGCATGTTGAAGGGCGTTCCGGCACCCGCCTGGTAGACATCGAGATCAAACTCGTGCACCGGAGTTTCGGACGCTTTTATAATCGCTTTCGACTGTTCGGCAGACAGTAAGCCCAAGTCACCATTCACCTGTGCCGCTGCTCGTTTGATCAGTCGCAGAGACATCTCAAAACTCTCAGGCGCTCGCAGGTTCGAGATCTGAAAATTACTTTTGGCTTTGGAATAAAAACTGCCAGCAGGTGGATTCATGAGTGCAATCTGTATCATTTTTTACTTTTTGTAAACCCAAGCGCCACAATATAAGTTTCAAAACTGCTGTCACGACACGCAATCGGTTTGAAGCATTTCACTTTTTTGAACGCTTGTTTGTAGGCTTTGATGGTCATCGCAAAATCTTCTCCTTCAAAAATTTTCACCGCCATGGCACCGCCCGGCTTCAGCCAAGTTTCAGCGAGTTCAAGCGCCTGCCGAGCCAATTCAGCACTCAAATACGTATCAGCATCTTTGATGCCCGACGTTTTGGGCGCCAGGTCAGATGTGACCACATCAAATTTTTGAGGATGCACGCGCGCCAAGGCTTCCGCCAGAATATCGGCATCGAACACATCGGCCACAATAGTGTCGGAACGTAACTCGTCCAGACCTTCAATAGCTTGCAAATCGATGCCCACCACATGACCTTTTAGCCCCACAATCTTCAAGAGAATCTGCATGAAACTGCCCGGAGCTGCACCCAGATCGAGCACGTGATCGCTCGGTCGAATCAAGTGAAATTGATCTTGAATTTCTTGCAGCTTGAAGGCCGAACGCGCGCGATAGCCGAGCTCTTTAGCCTTGTGAAAATACTTATCTTGAACGATGAATTTGGGGCTCATAAGGGTTTTTTAGAAGGCACGCCCACCGCCCGAGGATAACTTGCGGGGCAGGGAGCATTTTGAACGAAAACCAAGATACTGCGAGATTCGCCCGTAGGCAAAACATAGTCGTGTCGATTCGTAAATTCCAAGCCCAGTTCAGCCTGCGCCGCCCGACTCGCCGCCAGCTCATCTTCCGCTCCAGGGCCTTTCCATGCCAGCAAGGTGCCGCCTTCTTTTAAAAAGCCAGAAACATATTCGAGCAAGATGGGCAGAGGAGCCACCGCCCGCGCCAAAACCACATCAAAACGCCCACGCCACTCTGGGTCATGAGCGAGTTCTTCAAATCGGCCCCATAGAAAATCCACATTTTCAGGTGCAAGATCTTTGAGTGCGGCGAGTTTTTTCTGAACGCTGTCGCACAATATAAAATTCAGCTCAGGCAAAGCTTCAGCCAAGGGCAAACCTGGAATTCCGCCGCCCGTACCCAAATCGAGCACTGTGCGTGTGCCTTCGGGCCAAAGCTTCAATGCTTCGAGCGCATCGGGCCAATGCTTGTCTTCAAGTCTCAGCGCTTCATTCGCCGAGTACAGGTTCAGCAACAGGTTCTTCTGCTGGAGCTGTGGGATCAGGGGTGACTTCAAGGGTGGGGGTTTCAATGACAGGGGTTTCGACGACAGGAGTTTCAATAACCGGAGCAACTTCTGCGGCAGGACCTTCGAGCACATACAGCTCAATGTCGCCGTAAGAGCTGGCCGTGGTGGTTTGATCGAACGCACCGACCGTGATTTTACAGAGAGTTCCAGCAGGAACCTCATCCAGCGCGTCCAATTTCAGATTCCAAGCCTGTTGAGGTAGAGAGCCTTCGTGGACAATCGGTAGAATATCGATCGGCTCCATCGCGTCGCAATCGACGTGAGAAACGTAAGCCAGAGCGGGCTCACTCACGACCAAATTAAGTGTGTCGGTGGCCGGGTTCACAATCGACTCGTTGGGAGTCGTGAATATGATGGAATAAGGCGAGATCAAAGAACATGCGCCAAGGAGCAGGACGGGAAGAAATCGTTTCATGGGTGGAGTTAAGCTGGAAACATGATAGCGAATCACGCGAAATTCACCAAACTTAAGAATGTGAGGGCAGCGGTTTCGACGCGGAGCACATTCTCGCCCAACTTCAACAGATGCGCTCCCGTCGCCTCAATTTGCTCAAGCTCATGCGGAGAAAACCCACCTTCGGGACCGATCAGAATCGTCACATTTTGAGTGTGATCTAAGGGCTTGAAAGGC
>CAZBZW010000036.1:0-8609 GCA_964496535.1 uncultured Candidatus Peribacteria bacterium | reverse complement strand
ACCGACATTGCCGCTCGTGGAATCGATGTGAAAGAAATTGGAATGGTGGTGAACTTCGACTTACCTGAAAATTCAGAAGATTATGTGCACCGCATCGGCCGAACCGGTCGTGCCGGTCACGAAGGAATGGCGCTTTCATTCGCCTGCCCAGATCAGAAAAAAGATCTCGAAGCCATTGAGCGTTTGACACGCCAAGCCTTGACCATTCATTTCAGAGTTCCATTCGCCGTTCGCAGTGGAGGAGGTGCACCTCGCCGCAGTGCCTGGGGCGCCGGCCGCCGAGGCGGAGGAGGTGGATTCCGAAGACGCTAAGGATTAAAACAAAACCATTCAGGAAGCTTAGAAGCGAAATAGACCTCATGCATATGCCGTGGGCTATTCTCGTTAAATCGTCACTCGGTCGCAGGTTTCTCAACCTCAAGAAGCTCAATCGTTCCACCCACATTGCCGCTCGAAAGTTTGTAGACGTCTTTATCCATTTTTCGAAGTTCGCGCCCGGCAAAGTTATAAGAATTCACGGTCGTTTCAAGATGCTTGCCCAGCTTTTTGAAATGCTCATCATAGGCTTCCACGTGGCGACCTAAAACCTCGACACCCTCCAGAATCTTCTGCACATCTTTACCCATTTCAAGAGCTTTCAGGCCTTGAACGACGGTCTGCAGATAAGCAAAAAAGCTGCTGGGCGAGACTAAAATCACACGTTGTTTGAAGGCGTACTCGAGAACATTGGTGCTTTCGCCGGTCAGCGCATAGTAAATGCCCTCGGCCGGAATGAACATGAATGCAAACTCGGTGGTGCCTTCTTCTGGGCGAATGTATTTCGCAGTTTCATCGATGCGCTTCTTCACATCCGACTTGAAGAGTTTTTCCATTTCTTTGCGTCGCTCCACATCGGGTTCCGCAGTCATTTTGTTGAAGTTCTCGAGTGAAAATTTTGAGTCAATGGGCACCGTACGGTCATTAAAGAAAATCACCGCATCCACGATTTCACCGTTTTTCATTTTGTGTTGCATGGAATAATTCCCATGCAAGGTATTCGCAAGCAGAGTCTCGAGGGCAAATTCCCCCAAAATTCCACGCTGTTTGGGGCTCTTCAGCGCCGATTCCAGGCTCTTGATCTGCTCAGCAAACCCCACAACCTGTTTATTGGTTTCTTGTAGACGAGTGAGATTCTGAGTCACCTCACGAATGATTGCTGAGTTCTGCTTGAACTGCTCCTGCAGGGTTTGTGATGTGTCGGTTTGACTTTTTTGAAGCAAAGCACTCAATGCGTGCAATTTGAGCTCAAGTTCTTCTTTGCTCTGGCCATGATTCTTAGAAATATCGTCTTTTAGAGACTGGAAAAGTTCCTGATCTCGGCCCCGATTCACATTCAAGTACATGAGTTGAGAGTGAAGGTAAAAGGCGAGGGCTCCCATACCCAGAATCAGCAGGCCCAGTAAAAGATAAATTGGTAACATATTTGACTTATGTCAATTATTATTGTACAATGATGAGAAATCTTGAGTGGCAACGTGCCGAAGGGAACGATCTATTCTCTCGATGCCATACGTGGAAAGTCCATCTCTTCGGCAGGTTCTCACCCAAGATTAACAAAAAACCCCTCCATGAGCGAGGGGTTTTATTTTGAATTCAAGCGAAAGACTAGAGATCATCCTCGGCGCTTTCTTCAGCTTTGGCTGCACCTTCTTTCATAGCTTTTTCACGAGGTGATTCGCCTTCAGGCAAGAGAGTGAGTCCCACACGTTTTTCATCTTTGTTGATTTCAATCACACGAGCCTTCACTTGTTCACCCACCTTCAAAACGTCGGCAGGATCGGCAGGATTGCCCGGAATTTCAGAGTTGTGAATGAGACCGTGAATATCCTCGGTGAGCTGAACGAAGGCTCCAAATTGAGCCAAACGAGCGATGGTGGTGTCAACCATGGTGCCCACTTTGTATTTCTTCTCCACTTCTTCCCAAGGATCTTTAGTGAGTTGTTTCATCGAGAGAGAAATCTTGTCTCCGTCGATTCCAATCACCTTCACCTTTACGCGTTCGCCACGTTTGGCAAAGTCGTGAGCATTGTGGACGTGACCCCAAGCAATTTCAGAGATGTGAACGAGACCTTCAAGACCTCCAAAGGCCACGAAAATTCCGAACTTCACGATACCGCTCACTTCACCTTCCACCACGCTACCGATTTCGAGTCCAGACAGAGCCTGACCTCGTTCCTCAGCAAAAGCCGCCTTTTCAGAAAGGATGAGCTTACCATTTTCTTTGTCGATGCTAATGATCTTAACAGTGAACTTTTGACCGACCAATTGTTCAAGTCGAGCCAAAATTTTGGCGCTGTCCGCCCCATTCACACGAGGATAGTTGAGAGGTGCCAATTGAGACACGGGAATGAATCCTTTGATTCCATCCATGTCCAAAAGCAAACCTCCTTTGTTAGCTTCTTTGGGAACCACAGCAATGATTTCGTCTTTTTCGAAGGCATCCAAGAAGTACTTCCAAGTTTTTTCTTGGCTGGCTCGGCGGAGTGAAAGCACCACCATTCCTTCTTCATCTTCAGGTTCGAGCACGCAGGCAGTGACCTGATCTCCGACCTTGAGGCCATCGGCCGTCGAAAGAGCATCGCGCATTTCACGACCCGAAATGATTCCGGTGTATTGCGTGTCGAGCTCGACGACGATCGCTTTTTTATCAATTAAAATAACAGTTCCCTCCACCAGTTGCCCAGCGACAGGGAGTGAGGGCATGTTCGCGTTGGTCAAAAGCGACTCCATGTCCACAACAGTAGTAGTATGAGTTGAACTCATTTGAATAAGTGCGCCGAAAGGAATTAAGAGTAGAAAGCTCTCTTCATCAGCCCTTCGAACGGCTTATATCTGACAAGAAAGCCAGCAGATTTTAAGCCTTTTTGCGGATAGAGGCAAGCGATTTACTGCGAGCTGGCTTCTTTGCTTTTTCCACCGCGAGCACGCCGTCTTTTTTCACAAGAACCAAGCTATCACCCTCTTTGAACCGGCCTTCCAAAAGGCCTTCAGCGATGGGATCTTCAAGGAATTCTTGAACTTTTCGACGAACCGGTCGAGCTCCATATTCAGGATCAGTGCTCAAAGTGGCCAAGAGGTCTAAAGCAGACTCTTCAACCGTGAGCTTCATGGATTTTTCGGCGATGCGAGCTTCAAATTCTTTGAGATGAATTTGAACGATTTCACGAATGGCCTCATGGGTGAGGGGTTCGAACACAATCACATGGTCGACACGATTCAAGAATTCAGGCTTGAAGTGTTTTTTCATATCTTTCAGAACTTCGTCACGCTTGCCGTCAAAATTGGCGATAGCGGCCGATTTTTCTTCACCTGAAATTTGAAATCCAATCGGAGCTGCACTTTCGGTCAAGCGACGAGCCCCAATATTCGAGGTCATGATGATGATCGTATTTTTAAAGTTCACCTTTCGACCCTTTCCATCGGTCAAAACTCCATCTTCCAAAATCTGAAGCAAGAGGTTGAACACGTCGGTGTGGGCCTTTTCAATTTCATCAAACAAAATCACACTATAAGGCTTGCGGCGGACTTTTTCGGTCAGTTGGCCGCCTTCTTCATAACCCACATAACCCGCGGTGGTACCCGTGAGTCGTGAGGTATTGTGGCGTTCCATGAATTCACTCATATCAATTTTAATGAGCGCTTCTTCATCATTGAAGACTTCTCGTGCCAAGGTTTTCACCAACTCGGTCTTACCGACTCCGGTGGGCCCCAGGAAGATGAACGATGCGATCGGCCGTTTGCTTGAGTTCAAACCCATGCGTGCACGACGGATGGCTGTGGCCACCTTATGAACCGCTTCGCCTTGGCCAACCACGTGGCTTTTTAGAACGTCTTCAAGAGCCTTGAGTCGGTTCACATCTTCTTCAACCAACTTGGTCAAAGGAACTCCGGTCATGCGTGAAACCACGCGAGACACATCTTCGGCATCAATGGTGCCACGCCTTTCACGAGGAATTTTGGAGCGTTTTTCAGCCTCCATCAGTTCCATGATCTGCAATTTTTGTTGGCGCAAATCAGCCGCCATTTCATAATTTTGAGAGTAAACCGCTTCCTCTTTTTGCTTGAGCAATTTCTTGAGCTTGCGGGTCAATTCTTTGAGCTGACTCGAAGAATCAGCCTTGTGGCGCATGCCTTTGAGAGCGGCGGCTTCATCCACCAGGTCGATGGCTTTGTCAGGCAAGAAACGGTCGGCCACATAGCGCTTTGAAAGGTGCACAGCGGCAGTGATGGCCTCGTTGTCGATCACAAGATGATGGTGATCTTCGAAGGATTTTTTGAGTCCCATCAGAATGGCAATCGCCACTTCTTCAGAAGGTTCTTCAACGGTTACAGGTTGAAAACGTCGCTCTAAGGCGGCGTCATTTTCAATATATTTGCGGTATTCAGATGTTGTGGTCGCCCCCACCACTTGAACTTTTCCTCGAGAAAGGAAAGGCTTCATGATGTTGGCGGCATCCAAACTGCCTTCGGCGCTTCCGGCTCCAATCACGGTGTGCAATTCATCAATGAATAGCACGATGTTTGATTGAGACGATGCTTCATCCAAAATCTGTTTGATGCGATCTTCAAACTCACCTCGATATTTGGTTCCAGCCACGACGGTGGCCATTGAAAGAGACAAAATGCGTCGATCGAGCATGGCTTCAGGCACATCTTCAGAAACGATGCGTTGTGCCAAACCTTCAACAATGGCGGTCTTACCCACACCAGGGTCACCCACCAGCACAGGATTATTCTTGGTTTTTCGGAGTAAAATGGCAATGCAACGTTCCACTTCTTCATTGCGTCCGATCACAGGATCGAGCTTGCCTTCGTGAGCCTCATGAGTGAGGTCGATGGTAAAATAGTCGAGCGCCGGTGTTTTCGATTTACCTTCTTGTTTTCGTGCATCGAAGCTGTTTTCTTTGGCCTCTTGCCCTGCCAAAACACCTTGCAAGCCATTGAGGAAGAATTCAAGAGGATTGGCCGCAGGATTGCTGGGGTCAGGAACTCCTTGAACGGGCATACCTTTCATACGTTCAAACGCATTCATGATTTCTTGACGAATGTCTTGAGTCGAAATCTTCATGTTCTCTAAAATCACGGTGGCGGCTGTATTTTCTTGGGCCACCAAAGCGAACAAAAGGTGTTCGGTTCCCACAAACATGTGTGAAAATTCTTGAGCACTGCGAATCGCGTCTTCAATCACTTTTTTAGCAAAACCCGAAAGTCCTCCGGGCTCTTTGCCACCGCGTTGAGTGGTGGGAGTGCGTCCCACGGTCTTCAAAACGAGGTTCACATTATCTAAGGTCACCCCAAAATGATTCAAGATGCTGGCGCCCAACGAGCTTTTTTGTGCCAAAATTCCAATCAAAAGGTGTTCAGTTCCAACATAGGTCGTGCCTGTTTTTTTGGCTACATCTTGCGCAACAATCAACGCTTGCTTGGCTTCTTTTGTGAATTTTCCGAATTGGTCGTTGGAGGGCATGAATTAATAGTGATTATGTATCATGGAATTTTACCAGATTCTAACCTGTTTTTCACCCATTATAGTTTGACAATGCTTTCTGCCATGGTCTGCATTAACTTTTGATATTCAGCAGGACCACTCAACGTATAAGTGCGTCCTTCAACCTGCACCGTAACCGAGACCTTGGCTCCATCGGCACGCGTGCCCACTGCTTCGCCTGAATTGACTTTCATGCTGAGCATGGCTTCAGAACCTTCTTTTTCGAGGTCTTGAGCGGCGAAACGATAGACGCCTGCATCTCCCAGATAATACCAAGCGCTGGGATAGCTCATTTTGAAGCCAAACGTACTGCTTTCAAGGTTTGCAAATTTAGAGAATTCAATCTGCACTGCGCTTGGCGTGACAGACGTTTGAGTAGGAGCAGGTTCGGACGTGATAGGGGTCGTCACAGAAGTGCTGGTTCCGGTGCCTGCAGGAAAAAACCGCAAACCCGTTAAGATTTTGGCAAATACATTAGATTCATTCAGGGTTTGACCCATCTCACCGGTGCCAGGCACAAAATTGAGACGCAATAAGTCTGGAAAACGGGGGAGTAAGTAGCTCATTTTAGATGAGCTGGGATCCTGCAATTTCAATGCTAAAATCTGATCAGGCCCCACTAGATTTTCAGAAGTTTCAAACCCGGCCAAATCACTTTGAGTCAAAACAAAACTTCGAAGTTCATCGAGTCGCGCCGAACTTTCTTGGTCGGGACCTTTGGTCAATCGAGCGGTCGTTTTTTGAATCTGAATCGTCGAGCCTTGTTCGGCGCTCGAGTTCAGAAGAATCATGGCGGCACCCTCACTCAAAGTCCAATCGCTGGGGTAGTCGAACGCGAGTCCCCAGGTGGGGCTTTCAAAATGTACCAAAGCGGCATCGGTCGTTTCAGTCACAGTCACAGTGGCGGGACTGAGCCGTCGCACTTCCAAAACATCTTTATCGAGGTCGCTGTAGTGCATGACCAAACCATAGACTTCCCACGAGCCGCTTGCGTAGCGCGTATCTGAAAGGTCGTAACGATCTGAAAAGGTGTAATAAATCGTACCCTCCTCATCTTCGAGTAAATGCGAAATACTGCGGTTCACACGAATGCCTCCGAGGGACTTGAATTGACCCACGACGGTTTCGTAGCTCTGCGTTTCGGGATCATCTAAAGCACTGGGCTTGAAGACGGCCCATAGCACCAAGCCAATTCCGAGAAGCAAAAGAACGGAGAAAAATGCTTTGGATATTTTCATAAATTATTGAAGGGTTAAGCCCAAATGAATATACGCTTTTTCAGTGGCCAGTCTACCTTTCGGGGTGCGTTCCAGAAGACCCAGTTGCATCCAGTAGGGCTCGTAAACATCGGCAATGGTTGAGGCCTCTTCTTGGCCAGCCGCCGAGAGAGTTGAAAGACCCACGGGACGCCCTCGAAATTCCTGAGCCAACAAGCCGAGCAATCGGCGATCTGTGGCATCCAAACCCAGGGCATCCACACCCAAAAGTTCCAAGGTTTGTTCAACCAATTCGGCATTAGCCTCTTTGCGTCCGCCCACTTGCCACACATCACGCACGCGTCGCAGTAAACGGTTGGCAATGCGCGGAGTTTTGCGTGAACTTTGAGCCAGCCGCACTGCACCTGGTAGATCAAGAGGCAGTTCCAAAACGGAGGCATTTTTTAAAAGCAATTCGGTCAATTCGTCGTTTTCATAAAACTCCAATTTGAATACGTTACCAAAACGGTCTCGAAGAGGTGCGGAAATCATCGAAAGGCGAGTGGTGGCCCCAATCAAGGTGAAAGAAGGCAGACTGAGTCGCATGCTTCGAGCGGAAGGTCCTTTGCCGATCATTAGGTCGAGCGCATAATCTTCCATGGCCGAATAAAGCACTTCTTCAACCGGCGCACGCAAGCGGTGAATTTCATCAATGAACAAAACATCGCCCGGTTTGAGCTGGGTGAGCAGGGCGGCCACATCCCCGGGTTTTTCAAGTGCAGGCCCGCTGGTCATTTTGAGTTGAGCGTTCATTTCACGCGCCAAAATTCCGGCCAAGGTCGTTTTGCCCAAACCCGGGCTTCCATGCAATAAAATGTGCTCCAAAGGCTCACTTCGTGACTGGGCCGCTGGAATCGCAATCGACAGGCTTCGTTTGATTTCAGATTGGCCAAAAAAATCTTCCAAAGCTTTGGGCCTCAAAGAATTTTCAAAGACCTCGACCTCTTCAGATTCAATCTCGGGCTCGTGAATAAAAGAAGGATCAATCATGGTTTCAATCTAACAAAAAAGCGTTTAAAATGCGAATCGTTCGCCATAAAAAGCCATGAATTTAGAAACCCGTTTCACACTCAAAGACTTCATCAAGGTCATGGCGAGCATTGGGCTCTTGCTGTTCGGGGCTATTTTGGGCTTCAACGCCATGGGAACCGATTTGGATTTTTTGTCGACCTGGCATCCCGCCGCCGTTTTCTTGCTGATCTATTTGTTTCAGTTTGTGTTGATTTACCTTCCACTTTGGATTTGGGTGATTCGACCCTATTTCGCCACCGCTCAAGACTTTCAATTCAAGCCGGTATCTGCAAGAGAATTCATCAAAACGATTCTTTCGCTCTATGCGCTGTTCATGCTCATTTCGGTCTCATTGGCCTTGGTGGCCAGCCAATTTGGATTTGAAATTCCAGGTTATCAAGCTCAAGAGTCCTACCTGCCTTTTTTCGGAACCGACCCCCTTGGAATCATCGTGGGATTTCTCACTGTGGCGGTTGTCGCACCCTTGATTGAAGAGGTCTTTTTTAGGGGTTTTGTCTTGCCAATTTTTATGAAGGTGTGGCCTCGAGCATGGGCTTCTTTTTTGTGCGCCCTACTCTTTGCCGCTGTGCATTTTCAGCTTCAAAGTATTTTACCTTTGATCCTTTTAGGTCTTTTGCTGAACGCCGCCGCCATGAAGACCAACTCCATTTGGACTTCACTTGGCTTTCACGCATTCAACAATTCCATTGCCTTCGCTCTCGAACTCTACCTATACTTCCACCCGCAAATCCCCCTTTAAGCTCCGGTAGCTCAGTGGATAGAGCAGCAGCCTTCTAAGCTGTTGGTCGGTGGTT
>CAZBZW010000035.1:4255-8679 GCA_964496535.1 uncultured Candidatus Peribacteria bacterium | reverse complement strand
ATTCAAAATAGCTCCGTCAAGCCACCTTTCATCACCTTCACAAACTCTCACCGTTTCAAAAATATGAAGTCTTTTTTTATTTATTAACTTTTCCTCATGAAAAACCATCTCGCTCGCATTGCGGCTCTTTTGACGCTGGCAATTTTGGCCAACCAGTTCAATTTGGCTCCAAGCACTCATGCAGTTGTGGCTCCAGGTCTGGTCATTCGTCACAACGCAATTAGGCCTGACACAGACATTCTAGTCCCTTCAAGCACGGGACAGCATGTGGATAGCTACACGATTAAAAATACTCACACGCAAGATGTGGAATTGGATGAATTGGGAATCTACGTATCCAATCAAGCTCAAGATGTGGATGCGGTCACATTGAGCTACGTGGACACTACTGGACTATATCGAAGCTTCCGTGGAGTGCCTCAAACAATGGTGGGGCGGGGCGGAGTCGCTGAAATTAAAGCTATGAACTTACTCATTCCTGCAGGCACAACCATTTTCATGAGAATCAATGCAACAATGAAAACGCCGGCAACGGGTGGGGCAAGTGGAGACGAAGTCGTGTTCGGCATTGATAAACAATTCATTCGAGCGTCTGAAGTGATCAGTGGGCATCCTGTCGGCCAAGCCAACATCAATTATATTGGAGGTGCTCCCGTGGTTCACTACGCCTTTAGTTCCAAACCAGTAGTGACTCTATCGGGTCAATCGCCTTCAGGCCTTCAAACGGTGCACCAATATCGAAAAATGATGGTGCTGAACTTTGCTCGATCCGTAGTCCCATTTGGAGATAGATTCACCGTCGAAGCAATGGATTTTGAGCTAAATTCGGATAGCGACTTCTCTCAAGCGGTAGTGGCCAACGCTCGCTTGCAGGAAGGTGGCCAAATAGTATGGTCGGGCACAGTAGATGTGATTTCTCCCGAAGAAGCCTGGGTGCATGCCCAAAACATCAACTGGACCACTCAAGGGGCGAAACTTGAGCTTATTATCGACACTGTAAGTCTGTTGGACGAAGACGTGGGTGAAGCCGATCCGGTTTCCATTCGCGTTGAATACGGAACACCGTTCCATCAAGGCGGAATTCTGTGGCGAGACAGCGTGGGCAACCGGGCATCGTGGCTGGGAGACGTCTCGAGCCTCTTCATTGATGGACACACCCTTGTTTTCTAAAAAATCCTCAAAAAAAGACCTTGCCTTCGGGTGGGGTCTTTTTTTAAATCGCCGATTTCCTCAACTTTTTCACCTCACCCCGCATCGCTTTCGCTTTTAACATTTTTTCTTTCGATTTTCGCGAGCGTCGTGCTTTTTGTTTTTTCAATTTAAATTGATTCTGAGCAATGAGAGATTTTTTGCCCAAACGAATTTCTTCGATTTTTCTGAGCAATAGTTTATAGGCCGACATGCGATTTTTCTCGCGCTCGCGATGGCGCTGGCACCGCACGATCAAGCCACTCGGAACGTACTTCAAAAACACACGGCTCGAGGTCTTGTTGATCTTTTGTCCGCCTGCCCCACTGCCACGCACAAACTGCTCTTCCACGTCTTCAAGGCGAACATTCAGCCGCGCCGCCAACTCCAAAATTTCGTCTGAAAATTCCATCAGTAATTTTTGTTCGAAATGAGAGTTTCTAAAAGCTCCAAAGGATAAATGGGTCGTGCTTCGGCCAATGCTTGGTGGTACAAAACGGTCGAAGGCGTGAGCGCCGGAGTGCTGTTGATTTCGATCACGCAAATATCGCCCGAGTCGACTTTCATGAATAAGTCCATGCGACAATAGCCTTCAATTCCCAAAACCTGCGCCACTTTTTCAGCCGATTTTTTCGCTTTGGCCAGCACTTTTGCAGAAACAAATTCTTCGGGCGGCGGAGTCAAGTTGATGCCCGTTCCCCCTTGGAATTTTTCTTCCACCGAAAGCACCTCGCCTTCAGCCACGGTCAAGCTTGGATTCAGCGCATGCACACGGCCCCTCTCTTCCAAAACGCCCACCGTCACCTCCACCCAACCTTCGACTTTTTTCCACTTCAATTTCTGCCCCTTCACACGCACAACATCAGTGCGAATGAATGGCTCGAGCAAAAGCTCTGCCATGCGCTCAGGCGGCATCTCAACAGGATCTTTTTGGTTCTTAAAAGTACCCGCCGGAATCGAGTGTGAGCCGGCCTCAACATGGTGCAGATAGGCCTTCAAATCAGCGGGATCAAACAGCCGCACCACGCCTGAAGAACAGCCCTCACTACGAGGCTTCACAATCAGCGTTCGTGCGCCCAATTCACGCGTCCAATTTGCCCACAAATCAGCCATTTTTTGGCCCTTCAGTTCGCTCACCTCAATCGCAATTTTACGCGCCACAAAAATACCTTCATCTTCCAGGCCTTGCAGGGCCTGGCCCGTATCAAATTTATCCATGCACAGTTCGCTCGCGGCCTCGCCAGAACCATTGAATTTCGCGCCCGCTTTGGTGAGCATGCCTTGCAAAATTCCGTTCTCGCCGATGCCTCCATGCAATCCAATAAACACAAATTTTGAATCGTGAATAAAATCCTCCAAGCTCTGCGGGTGCGGCACGAAAAAAGGCTCACTGAATGCGGCTTCAGGCAAAGCCAAACGCCATCGTACTTTCGCCACCAAATCAGCCAAACGCTGTTCCGATTCTTCGGCCGCTTCACAATTTTCTAAAACCTCTTCCACCGTGTGATTCAAGGTCAAGGCATAGGGCAAATTCCACACCCGCCCCTTCAGATCCAACAAAAAAGGCTGGGGATCATAGCGGTGAGATTTTTTCAGTTTAAGCCACGCATTCGTACCACTCATCAATGAAACTTGGCGTTCCGAAGTCTCGCCCCCAAATAAAACTCGCACGGGTTTTTTCTTTTTTTTCTGCGACTCCTTCGTAGGCATTTTCAAGCCCGCGCGCTCCGCCGCACGACCCACAATCATTCGCAATGCATCACCGTGCGAAAGCCCGATGCGCGACCCCTGCTGAAACAAAAAGCTGTTTTGCTCCATGCCTGAAATGGGATTGAAATCTGAAAACCACAACTGGCCATCGGGCATCAGCCAACCATCGAAACGCGCAAAATCGCGCATCCCCAAAACTTTGAAAAGTTGCTCGGCCTGCACTTGAATGCGCTCAATCGTCGCATTATCAAAACGCGGAGGACAGTGATATCGCACCTGCCGTGTGGGCAAATATTTTTTTCTAAAATCAAAAATCTGATGGTCTTGATGGTCTGTTTCGATTTCAGTCGGAAGGACGGCCACGGGCATGCCATAACGATTTTCAAATAGAATCACGGTGAACTCGATGCCCTCGCAAACGTGCTCGACCACGACTCGCGTGTCCATGCGCTTTCCAAACAAAATCTGCGCTTTTTCTAAAGCTTCTTCGGGTGTGGCCACCGAAAAAACCCCAATCGAAGACCCTCCGGTGGTAGGCTTCACAATCGCTCGCTTCAAACGATGCTCTTTAAAAAAAGCCTTCAACTGCTTCAAATGATCGTTGTGGTAGATCTTCAAAACTATCGAAGGAGGTGCGAAAAACCCGCGCTCGCGAATGAACTCGTTGGCTTCAAATTTATCAGAACATCGTCGACACGCCGCCGCATCGGAACCCACATACGGAACCTTCAGTCGTTCCAAAATTCGCTGGATTCCCCCGTCTTCCCCAAACGCTCCGTGCATGACCGGAAACGCCAAATCCACCGACTTCAAAAGCGAGGCCAGTGCACGTTTTCCTAAAAGTTTTGCAGTTTTTTCGAGCTTGAAATCAAAGTCCGAAGGAGTGCTTGAGTAAAGCTGCGCCTTCGAAATCTCATACGCACGTTTTTGTTGATCAAAATAGATAGGAACCAGCTCAATTCCACCCCCTTCCAAGTGATCTAAAACACTGCGTGCCGAATTCAATGCAATGCCTCGTTCCAATGAAGGCCCTCCGGTCAAGAGCGCAATTTTCATAAATTTTTGCAGAAAAACTGCGCCAGTGTGACACAAAGCATAGAAAAGCTCAAGAATCTTAAATCTGCGCGGGCAAATGAGCCGTCAGCTCTTTGGCCGTTGCACGACGAGCCATAAAAACAGGAGCTTCCTCCATCGCTTCTTGAAAGCACCGCATTTTAAATGCAAAGCGAGCAAGGCTCATCAATGCGTCGATGCTTTTTGCGTCTCTTGCAAGCCCGAAGCTAGGCTCCACATCGCTAGGATAAATTCCGTCAGCCCTCATGCGCCTCAAATGTGCGATCGCCGCCGCCCTCCAGGTTTTTTGATCCGGATTAAAGTTATTGGTCACAATCTGGAGGTATCCCAGGTCCGCCCCATGCCTCGGGAACTTCTCTTCTTCGGCCAACACGGCTGCGCAAGCAAGCTTCCAGTTCTCACGATTTTTTGGATCTTTAAGCGCTGAGTCGAGACTAGACAATACGTCTCCT
>CAZBZW010000035.1:0-4245 GCA_964496535.1 uncultured Candidatus Peribacteria bacterium | reverse complement strand
ACAACCGCACGCCGCGCGGCGAGCCCGGTTACACCCCCGCGCCCGAAGGACAGTACCAGGCGGTGTGTGCCGACGTCATCGACCTCGGCGAACGGCTCGAGCAGTTTCAGGGTGCTTCCAGAAAGATCGTGCGCAAGGTCGCCAAACCGGCGGGCCCCACTGAGCATCCTAGGCAATACCTCAACCGGCGGCTCAGTATCAACCAGATCTTGAACGTTTCTAAGGAGTGAATTGTCTGGGTTTTGGCTCATAAATCTATGTATTGTACCACAAAAACTCTACAAAGAAAAGTGTGCCTTCGCCCGTTCAAAATCTGGCTTTAATTTGGCAGCTCATACGCCAAAACCTCTCGGATTTTCTTCGAAAGAAGACCTCTTTGTCGGGCCAAATAATTAGGGTCGGGATCCAGGGGGAGCTTACGCAACGCAATCTCGCTGATAGCCATCAGCCCAACAAAAACAGGATCCTCTTGGTGTTTCCATTGCAATTTCTCTCTAAAACCATCTTGTTCCGTCGCGTATGTAAAAACGGACGGCCAACCTGCATCCAAACATTCTTGTGTGTATCTGGGGTCAAATTCCGCAAGAACAGGGCGATTCGTCTCAGGGTCGTAGTTGGGGGGAAGTACGGAGTAAACTCGAAGTTCTTCGTCTCTAAGATTTTCAGAAAGAGGCATGCGTCGGAAGTGTCAGAATAATGCAACTATAAATAGTTTGTGAGAAAAGTCAATTGGTGGAGATGGCGGGATTCGAACCCGCGTCCAAAAAGGAAGAGTGCTTCTCTCTACATTCATAGTTCACTCTGATTACGACAACACGGTGAAGAGCGAACAAAAACAGTGTTGAAGGGGTGACAAATTGTCGTCTTCATGACGGTCAACCAACCCCATGAATTCCGAGCCTCGTGATGACGCCCATTCCCTGTACGAAGCCTCGAGGGGTGAGCGAATTCACTCTAAGGTGAATTAAGCAGCAAGAGCGAGTCCGCGTCCTGCAAAAACAGAACGAGCTTCTGCGTCTTGAGCTTGTTTAAGTGAGTTAGCACTTAAAATGCCTGGGACGGATTGCGGTGAGACCAGGCGATCACCGGAAAGCAAAAAACAGTCTTCGAATCTTTCTGTCAAAACCAGTACATCCCCACATTTTCAAAGAGCCGGAGGACGATAACAGAATCACTCCAATCTGTCCATCTCACGCCTTCTCGGCCTCGGTTCCGGGCAAGTTTTTCGCCTTCTTGCCCAGTGCCGACAAGCTACGTTTCACCTCTTCAACCCAATTCACACCCAGGTCGACGAATTTAATCTTCAGCTTGGTGCCTGAAATCAACCATTTATCGTTGGTTTCAAGTAAATTCATGATGTGCGCCGCCGTCACCATCGACGACATGGTCAGCACGATCTGGCGATCTTCGTCTGAATGCAAATTCTCAGCCTTCACGTTGATGATTCCCGCGCGCTTCGCCAAAATCTTGATCTCTAAAACGCGGAACAAATTGTTCACCTCCTCGGGCATGCGGCCGTAATCTTCAATCAACTCGCCTCGCAGTTCGGTCAAATATTCACCACTGTCCGCCGACGCCAACTTTTGGTAAACCGAAATTTTTTCTTTCGAACTCACAATATAGTCATCAGGAACATACGCGGGCAGAGGCACTTCGATTGAAACCTCTGGAATATCTTCAGCTTTCTCAACCTTGCGGCCGGACTTCAATTGTTCGACGGCCTGATGCAACATGCGGACAAAGTGTGAGACCCCCACAATCTGAATCGCCCCCGATTGATTTGCACCCAAAACATCTCCAGCTCCACGAATCTCAAGATCTTTCATGGCAATTTGGAATCCAGCTCCCAATTCCGACGCTTCCACAATCGCTCGCAAACGCTTCTTGGCGTCGAGCGGCAGACGTTTCATGTGGTAAAGGAAGTAGGCATAGGCTTGTTTGCGGCCACGCCCGACACGCCCTCGCAACTGATACAACTGCGCGAGTCCGAATTTTTCAGCCTGATTCACAATCAATGTGTTTGCGTTCGGAAGGTCGATCCCATTTTCGATGATCGTCGAGCTCACCAGAATGTCAAATTCGCCATTCTTAAAGGCCAAAATGCGGCGTTCCAGCTCGTCAGGCTTGAGTTGCCCGTGTGTGACCACAATGCGCGCCTTGGGCAATAAATTCTGCAGTTTGCCCGCCATGTCATCGATCGTCTGCACGCGGTTGTGTAAAAAATACACCTGCCCCCCTCGATCCATTTCTTGCTCCACCGCTTCTTTAATCAGTGCGAACGAAAAGCGTCGCACCTCTGTGACAATCGGCAAACGGCCAGGGGGTGGAGTGGTGATGGTTGAAATGTCACGCAGCCCATGCAAACCAATATTTAAGGTGCGCGGAATCGGGGTTGCGGTGAGGGTTAAAATGTCCACCGCCTTGCGGATGTTTTTTAGATACTCCTTTTGCTTCACCCCAAAACGCTGTTCTTCATCCACAATCACCAAGCCCAAATCTTTAAACTTCACGTCAGGCTGAATCAAGCGGTGAGTTCCAATAATAATATCGATTTCGCCCCGTTCGAGTTTTTTTAAAATCGCTTTTTGTTCGGCTGGCGACTTGAACCGACTCAGCATTTCAATACGCACGTTAAAATCTTCCATTCGAGCGGTGAACGACTTGTAGTGTTGATCGGCCAAAATTGTAATCGGCGTGAGCACCGCCACCTGCTTTCCATCTTGGAATGCCTTGAACGCGGCGCGCATCGCAACCTCCGTCTTTCCAAAACCCACATCTCCACACACCAGACGGTCCATCGAACGCTTGGCTTCCATATCTTTTTTCACATCTAAAATTGCACGAATCTGCCCCGGCGTGGGCTCATATGAAAACTGATTTTCAAAACTCACCATTGCCGCATTATCAGGGCTGAACGAAAAGCCTCGCACCCCTTCTCGTTCGGCATACAACTCTAACAATTCACGTGCAATCGATTCAGTCTCGCCCCGAACTTTATTTTGAATGGTCGTCCATTCCGAAGAACCCAAACGTGTGAGTTTGGGTGGCCTGTCGCCTGACCCAATAAACTTAGACACGCGATCCGCTTGATCGATCGGCACAAACAGTTTGTCATTTTCAGCGTATCCAACCTTTAAATATTCACGGGTCACTTTATCGACCGTGCGCTTTTCAAGGCCTAAAAACTGCCCCACACCATGCGAACTATGCACCACAAAGTCCCCAGGCTTCAAACCTGTTAAAAAGTCCAAATAAACCTTCTGGCGTTCCACAGTTTTCTGCTTTTCTTCAAAAATTCCAGAGATGTTTCGGTCTGAAAGCACCTCAAATTTCAGCGCTGGATTCTGAAACGCCTCAGGGAACACATCTTCGGTATCGAGCGCGAATAAAACCACTCGATCGCTCAACTGAACCTTCTCGCCTTTCTTCCAGTCAGAATACGCCACTTTTTTATCATCAAAAAGACCGTGGTAATACTCCGGATGTTTCGTAAACAAAAAGACCGTCCAGTGAGCTTGCAACTTCTCTCGCACATCCGCCACAAAATCCAGAGGGTTGTGGTGCTTGATCACTGATAGGTAATGCAGGTGATGATGGTACGGCGTTTCCTCCATAAACGACCGAAATTCCATGTAGCGCGACTCGGGGTTTCGCACCGCCATTGCGGCCTCAAACAACTCGCTATTGTCATCCGGAAACTCCACTTCGTCATCTAAAATTAACGAATCGGGCCCGAAATAAGAAAATAAATCGGCATCACAGGCCTCCACTCGAATCGGGAAAATTGTTAAATCCTTCTGTTCCACGTCGTCACTTGAAATTTTCTCAATCTCATCAAACGCTAAATCCACCCGAACCGGCGCATTCGCATTCACAGGAAAAATCCACAAATGATCCCCCTGTTTAAAGTACTGCCCGCGCTCCACAGAAATGTCTGAAGCAACCTCATAACCAGCCTGAATCAATGCTTCAAAAAAATCCATCGTATTCACTTCTTGTCCTTTTTTAAGCTTCAGCGCTTTCTTTAAAACTTCTTCTTTTTGTGGATATTTTTTAAACAAATCTTGATATTCAATCACAAAAAACGCGCTCTCATCGTTCAAAACCCGTGAGATAAATTCCAACATTGCCAAGTGGTTTCTGCGCTCGATAGCTTTATCTCGAATTGGATTTTCTTCTTGAGAAAAATTAAAGACGTCCAAGTCTCCCCATAACTCTAAAGCTCTTAAAACCGTCTCTTTTTGC
>CAZBZW010000034.1:0-8783 GCA_964496535.1 uncultured Candidatus Peribacteria bacterium | reverse complement strand
CCGGTCACAATTTGGCTCGCTTCAATGAGAGAGGCTTGACAGAATTAGTTTTTGCGTTAAAATCCTGGCTATTTAATGCACCCGCATTATGGCCAAAAATAAGGGAAAAGAGTCAGCTTCCATTGAAGCCTTAGAAGCCTTAACCGACAGTGAGCGTATTGGTTTCGATGCGGCGATCGATAAATTGCCTAATGGGCCCAAAGCGAAGCTCATCGAGGCCATTGGTGCCGTATGTGCAGATGCAACGTCTGATCAGACAGTGGCTTTTTTCGCTGAACTAGCCGAAGGAAGATTTTCAGCCGCAATCACGGCCTATTTAAAAGGCAAGGTCAACCCTCAGGCCTATGTCAGTATTTTACGCGAAGCGCAGGGCGCACTTCAGGCAAAAGCCCCTCAACCTGAAGAAGGATCATTTTACGTTCCTTATCAGCCAGAAGCGCCCGTCATTGACGTACTGCCCATTGTGAGAGCCATGCGAGTCGCAATGGCTCGTGGATCAAAGTCAGGGAATGACACAAGAGAAGTCGTCGAAACAGCTCAAACCAGTGAAAATGTCCCCGCGGATACAGCAGCTACAGATGACGAGCCTTTTGACTCATTTGGAGATTTCGAAGCAGCCCTCGCAGAAACAGAATGCCCAAGAGTGCGTCTTCGCGTTCTCAGTGTTTTAACCTCAGGGTCAACGGACGCCGAAGTAGCCGCTGACTTCAGAAGAATCCGTGGCACTTTGCCTTCTAGAAATCCACAAGTTGGAGGCTTTTTGCAGGGCCTCAGGGCTAGGCTTGAAGCGGCTTTGGCTATTCCCGCTTCCCAAGAGTAAAAGTTTTTTGCTAATTTACAGGGGACTTAATTTTTTCCTATGGATTTAATGGATTCTGTTGTCTCGCTCTGCAAGCGACGAGGTTTTGTGTATCCGGGCAGTGAAATTTATGGCGGACTCGCCAACACCTGGGATTACGGACCTTATGGAGCGGCCCTCAAGCGCAACATCATGAATTTTTGGTGGAAGACTTTTGTCGAAGATCGCGACGACATGCTCGGGCTCGATAGCGCGATTTTGATGAATCCTAAGGTTTGGGAGGCTTCAGGCCACGTGCAAAACTTTGCCGATCCTTTGATGGATTGCAAGAACTGCCAAGAACGTGTGCGCGGCGATAAAATTCTCGAAGAACATTTGAAAACGACGATTGCCGGCCTTTCGAACGACCAGATTTTTGAACGCATCATGGCCGAAAAAATCACCTGTCCCAAATGCAAAAAACTGGCCTGGACTCAACCCCGCGCCTTCAATCTGATGTTCAAGACTTATCAAGGAGTGGTGGAAGACACCGCCGAACAAATTTACTTGCGCCCCGAAACTGCTCAAGGAATTTTTGTGAATTTCAAGAATCTCACCGATTCGATGCGCGTGCGCCTGCCGTTTGGGGTGGGGCAATACGGAAAATCCTTCAGAAATGAAATCACCCCCGGCAACTTTATTTTTAGAACTCGCGAGTTCGAACAGATGGAAATCGAGTATTTTGTGCGTCCTGACGACGTGGATGGCCCTTTCGATGCTTGGGTCGAAGATTTCAAAAAATTCTTCAAAGATTTGGGTGTGTCTGACGAAAAAATCCGCCTGCGCTATCATGAACAAGACGAACTTTCGCATTATTCGAGCAAAACCGTCGATTTCGAATACGAATACCCCTTTGGTTGGGGTGAACTCATGGGAATCGCCTATCGCGGCGACTTCGACCTGACCCAGCACATGAAGTTCTCAGGTGAAAAATTGCAATATCGCGACCCTGTCACCAACGAAGTCTTCACTCCGCACGTGGTGGAACCCGCTTTGGGTCTCACTCGCACCGTGTTGATTGTGCTTTTGAGTGCTTACGAAGAAGAGACTTTGCCCGATGGCGAAACCCGCACCGTCATGCACTTTGCCCCTCAAATCGCACCAGTTCAGGTGGCGATCTTCCCTCTGCAAAAACAACAAAGCGAAGAGGCGCGAGCACTTCACGCTCAACTCAAAAAGAATTTCCGCGTTGAATTCGACGAATCGGGTGCAATCGGCAAGCGCTACCGCCGCCAAGATGAGATCGGAACGCCCTTCTGCATCACCGTTGACTTTGAATCCGCCGAAAACGGCACCGTCACCGTGCGCGACCGCGACAGCATGCAGCAAGAGCGCATCAAAAAAGAAGACCTATTGGCTTATTTGAATGGTAAGTTATAGGTGGACTCAAAGTCCAAAATCAGGTATAATGTGAAGATTAATTTTCACGAATGGCCGAGTTTTTCACACGAGCTCTCAGCACCCTGAAGGAATTATGGGCATCTGCATCCGCTTTTGCGACCGAATGGTGGCCTTTTGTGCAAACCCATCACGTTGAAGTTGGCATCGGATTTTTAATTTTGGCGCTCGTCATTTCAGCGGGCCCCAGAGTCTTTTTCGACTTCATTTCGTTCATATACGACCTGACTCATGCCGATTCTCGCGTGAGCATCCAAGTCACCATGCCTCGTGAAGAATCCGCAAAAGATAAAGAAAAAGCGACCGACAAAGACTTCAAAGAAAAAGTCTCGATCATGGATCAGCTCTTTCGTAGTTTGCACGAAATTCACGAACTCAGCATCAGCAATCGAATCATGGTGTGGCTCTTTCAGCGCGACACCGTCTCGTTCGAAATTCACGCCAAGTTCAAAGAGCTCACATTTTACGCCACCTGCGACCGTTACTACGCCGAGCTCTTAGAGAAGCAAATCACCGCCTATTATCCGACCGCCGGAATCAAATATGTGAAAATTCCAAGCCTGCACCCCGACGGCAAACGCAACACGCTCAAGCTCTATTATTTGTTTTTGAAAAAGCTGAATTGGTTCCCGATCAAAACATTTAAAGAACTCGAAAATGACACCTTAAACGACATCACCAACGTGTTGTCGAAATTGCAAGAAAACGAACGCGCGATGATTCAAGTCATGGTGCGACCGCTAGGAGACAAATGGTCGCAAGAGGCCAACCGATTTGCGACCCGCATGTTCAAGGGTGAAAAAGAAAAAACAGGCGGAATTTTAGCCGCAATTCTCAGACCTTTTGGATGGTTTTTCACCGCCTTGATCTTCGGAGTCAAAAAAGCCGACGAAGGCACAAATGCTCCCGGCGCAAACGCAGGAGATCACTACGTTCGTATGTTGCAAACTGAAGAAGAACTCGCCAAACGCATCGGTGAAAAATCGCACGATGTTGCTTACGAAACGGTGATTCGTTTGGCCGCTTCTTCCGATCAAGGCGAGTCGCGTTGTGATGAAATCATGAACGGACTCTTCGTGAGTTTCAACTCAGTCAAAGATGCCGCGTCCAACTTTTTTCAATCACGTCGCTACATTCTCATCGACTTCATCAACTCACCGTTGATGCATTTTGCACTTCGAAATCGAATCTTCCAGTTGTGGGAGAAGAAATCCATTTTGACACCGGCCGAACTCGGAACCATTTTTCATTTTCCAAACACTCGTTACAACTACACACCCGTCATCAACTGGCTTGAATATAAAATATTGCCCCTGCCCAACGACATTTCGACCGAAGGAATTTTATTGGGCAAAAACACCTATCGCGGTGTCGAGCGCGAAGTGCGTTTTGACCGCAAAGATCGTCGACGCCACCATTACATCATCGGGCAGACGGGTACTGGTAAATCTTCGTTCATCAGTTACATCGCGCGCCAAGACATTCAACGTGGCGATGGAGTCTGTGTGATTGATCCGCATGGAGACTTGATTGAAGACATTTTGCAATACATTCCAAAAGAGCGCGCCAAAGACGTGGTCATTTTTGACCCGGCCGACATGGAGCGTCCTCAAGGGTTGAACATGCTCGAAGCCCACACATCGGAACAGCAAGACATGGCCTCAAGTCAAGCGACTGAAATTTTCATTAAGATTTTCGGAGACGAAATTTTTGGACCCCGCATTCAGCACTATTTTAGAAATGCTTGTCTCACCTTGATGGAAGACGAAGAAGAAGGCGCCACGCTCATCGACGTGCCCCGCATTTTCACCGACGATTCATTCATGCGCTACAAAGTTTCGAAGGTCAAAAATCCCGTTGTGAAATCGTTCTGGGATCACGAATACGCCAACACTGCCGACCGTGAACGCCAAGAAATGATCCCGTATTTCTCTGCGAAATTCGGTCCCTTCATCACCAACTCGGTGATGCGCAACACCATCGGTCAATCAAAGTCGGCCTTCAACTTCCGCGAGATCATGGATTCGCAAAAAATCCTGCTCGTGAATCTTTCAAAAGGGAAGTTGGGAACTCTCAATACTCAATTGCTGGGATTGATTTTGGTGGCTCAAATTCAAATGGCGGCCATGAGTCGTGTCGATACGCCTGAAGATCAGCGTAAAGATTTCTACCTTTACGTGGATGAATTCCAGAACTTCGCCACCGACACGTTCTGTTCCATTTTGTCGGAAGCCCGAAAATACAAACTCAATTTGATCATGGCGCATCAGTACATCAATCAGCTCGTGATCACGAAATCGGGCAGCACTTCCTCACAAATTCGCGATGCCGTATTTGGTAACGTGGGAACCTTGCAATCGTTCAAAGTGGGTGCCGAAGACGCCGAATATTTGTCGAAGGAATTTGCACCGGTGCTCACCGAACAAGACATTATTGGAATCGCAAACTACAAATCGTACATGAAGCTCAACGTGAAAAATGCCACGTCGCGACCCTTTTCAATGGACAGCATTTACGATGAAGCTGGCAAGAATGAAAAAGTGCGCGAAGTGGTCAAGAAATACTCTCGCATGAAGTACGGTCGCAAACGAGAATTTGTGGAGCAAGAAATCACCGCCCGCATCGGAATCGACATGTCGAGTGTGTCAAAATCCGTAGATTTATCGCACGCACCTACAGTATCCTCGGAGTCACCAGCAGTGACTCCAACGAATGAAACTCCTCCCGCCGCTCCCGCGGCTTAAACAATTTTTTCTACTCACACTCTTCTTGAGTTTCGTGGCAGTCGAATTGTCATTTGCCTTGCAATGGCATCACGAAAAAAAGCGCGAAGATTTGGCTTACGGCCGCTTTGGTTCGGCGCTGGTTGATCCCGCATCTAGCTTTTCGGCCCAGCCCGTTTTGGCTTCAGAAGACGATACTGTGATCGATTTTCTGCTCCTGGGAAGTCACGGCATTCACACCGACACGATTCTGCTCGCCATGGTGAACACGGAGGACGAGTCGATTCATTTGCTTTCAATTCCACGCGATTTTTACTACAACCAACGTCGCATCAATCAACTGTATGGCTACGAAGGTTTGGACAGTTTGAGTGAGGCGATTTTCGCCATCACAGGCCGCACGGTCGACCATTTTGTGTCCATCGATATGCAGGGTTTTGCGAATGGAATCAACGCCCTCGGTGGAGTCGACATTTACGTTCCTGAGTCGATCAGTGATTACACGTACCCGGGCCCCAACGGCACTTACGAGCCCTATTCCATCGAAAAAGGTGCCTACCACATGGATGGAGACGAGGCTCTCAAATATGCTCGCAGTCGTCATGGCTCCAGCGACTTTTCGCGCGCCGAACGTCAACAGCGCATTTTGAATGCGGCCCGCGCCCAAGTCTTAACGTTGTTGGGCAACGGCGAATTGACTCCACTGATTTCAATGATCGAATCGTTGGCGAAAGATCTCAAAACCGATATGAACGTGCTGAGCTTGGCCGACTTCGCATTGCGCTTCAAAGGCTACGACTTGCGCCGTGGTTTGGTGCTGTCGACATCGAATTATTTGTACTCTCAGACCAACGAAAACGGAGCCTACATGCTCTTGCCCAACAACGGCAATTACGACGAAATTCAAGAGGCCGTTGCGAGCGAACTTCAGTAATGTTAATCTCCCCGCATGAAAATTCGCGACGTCCCTTTTTATGTGATCGATCTTGAAACGACGGGTCTCGAACCCCGCCTCGACAAAATCGTTGAATGCGCGATTGTCAAAATGCAAAACGGCCAATTGGGCGAAGAGTGGGACAGCCTCTTCAACCCCGGCATTTACATTCCGCAAGAGACGACGGCCATCACTGGCATCACGTCAGAAACGGTCAAAGACGCTCCTTTATTTTCAGACCGAGTTCACGAATTGCTGAGTTTTTTTGGCACCGACGGAGTTTTGGTCGCCCACAATGTCGACTTCGATCGGCCTTTTTTGCTGGAAGCCTTGAGCAAATTGAATCGCCAACTGCCCGATATGCCTTACACCTGCACACTCAAGTTGAGCCGCCAAACTTTCGCCGACATGCCCGCTTACAATCTGGGCGAACTTTGCTCTCATCACAAGCCGAAATCTGTGGGATCAAGATTTGTCAGAAATTCCCGGCATTCAAAACATGAAGAAAAACGCCGAGGCGCCCGAAGGTCAGGCCTCTTTATTTTGAACCTTGCAGAGCGGTCAGCCCAAACATGATGGCCGGAGCCAGCGGCACCCAAAAGTAATCTTTGAGTTCCGTCAGATGAGTGGAACTGTTGCCAATCGACCACATAGCGATCGAAGCAATCACGCAGAGAACGGCGAGAAGTGGGGCGTATTTTTGCATGGGGGAGGGTTATTCACCCTCATAATAACTCAACTCCTCATTTTTATAGAATTTTTCTAATGTTTTTTCGGTCACAGGCATGCCAGGAGCATCGACCGCAAATACGCCAATTTTATTGGAATAAGGATAAACGCAGACGTCAGGTTCGATCATTGTTGAAAAACACAGATACTTGAGAGGGGCGCTCGAGTTATTGATGAGTTGATGAGCGTGTTCAGGTCCGACAGGGAAGGTCATAAAATCATCTTTTTTCACGGGATGCTCGCCGTCGGCCTGACGCAACAAACCTTCACCTTCCAGAATAAAAATAGCCTCTTCGTTTCCGTAGTGATAATGGTAGGGCCACGCCCTTTTGCCGGGTGCAACTTCATAGTAGCGACAGCCCAATTTTTCAGCTCCGGTTGCCTGACTCAAGCTTTTCTTGATGAATCCGAAGTGGTCATCGCGCTCCACTTTAACAGGCTCAATTTGAGAAAGGTTGGTGAGGTTTTTTGAGAGCATAGAGAAATGTTAGTAAAACCTACCGTTATTTGTAAATCCCCCTTCTGTGGACAAAAGTGAATCGTCGCCCACTACGGGATCTCGGGGAATATCGATTAAAATATGCAATGCCGCTTTACCCCATCTTTCAAGAGCTGCTCGTAAGTATTTCGAGCCTTGGGGCTGAGCAACTGCAGATTCTGGCGCAGGAACCCCATAAATATCAAAACCCACCTTGGGATTTCTATAAACCTCTTTAACGATTAAGAGTTCAGGCATTGATTTTGATTCCGTAAGGACTTAAGAGTTCATTTAGAGCGACCAATATTTGTTCCGGATCTTCAATCGTCGGGTAGGCCTCTTGCACTTTTTGGTAGTGATAGCCCGTCTCCAACAAGTCTAAAATATTTTTTGCATTGTAGTCAAAATATTTCGTGTTTCGATCCACCGAAGTCAGAGCGTCTTTAATGCCCATGGCATTGCCCGCCGCCCAAATACGCGGTTCAGAACCTTTGCCATGGTTTTCTAAAATCACGCAGTATTCCAGGGCAAACCAGTAGGCGATTTCAATGAGTTTGAGAATTTTTGCAGATTGAGGATGCTGCATGGCCAAAGCCGCCGCCTTTGCAAATGCTTGAGCCACTCGCATGATTTGTGGATCACTCAACAAAAAGAAATGACCGGTCTCATGAATGAGATCAGGCTCAGGTGTGAACAGCGGTGTTTTGGGGTGCCGAATGTAGTTTGTATATTGCATTCCCGCAAAATACGAACACATGAAGATATGTGGATCCAGCAAGCCTTCCACAGGGAAGAGATCCATGCCCGTTTCTGCATTAAATTTTTCATTCACACGATTCATCTCAGGAATTTCATTGGGAGTGATGATGGTTTCATAGCGAGCGCGTGATTCGAGCAAGGCTCGACTGCCATATTTTTCGTGAATTTCAAATAATTGAGTCATCACCTCGCGCCACACATTTTGACTGCTTTCATCGTAATTGGCCACGATCAAAGGGCCGTGATATTTTTTCTCTTTTCTAAATTGAGTGGCCTTGTGCGCCATCGCATTTCTGTTTTCCCAGTAAGCAACGTCATCTTCACGGTTCATCAGGTCAACCGGATAAATTACCGGTGAACCTGTTGCCTCACCCTGCGCATTTTTATGACGTCCATCTCCTCGACTTGCATCCGCCGCCCCCCCATTTTCCATCAAGAGTTCGGCCAACAAAACTTTTCGCTCCTCTCGATCTTCAGGCGCTCGCTCTTTCTCATGCAGCCTTAAAAGCGCCAAGGCCAATTGAGCTTCTCGAGGTGACACCAACGATGAATTGAAGTCGTTGCTCATGAGTAGAGGGCGTCAATTTTTTCGGCCAGCTGATGATCTTTTTCGCTCACGCAGCCCAGGTCGTGAGTCGAAAGAGTGATCTTTAAAAATCGATAATCGTGCAGATCCAGATCAGGGTGATGGTTCATGGACTCGGCCACCGGCGCAATTTTATTGATGAATGCAACCGCCTCAAGAAAATTCTCAAATTCAAACTCGCGCTCGAGCTTTTCAGAAGATTCGGACCAGAAAGAAGTATTCATGTTGAAATCTTGAACCTCTTATACACCATAAAATTGTGATTCCAAAAAGGTTTCGCTTAAAAGGCTCGTCTGCGACGAGTATTGGTTGCGGGGGGTGGATTCGAACCACCGACC
>CAZBZW010000033.1:6671-8892 GCA_964496535.1 uncultured Candidatus Peribacteria bacterium | reverse complement strand
CGTGGACTTCCTGTGGATGTCCATAAGACTACCGGAAAATCTGCTCTCGAAGCGGTGCTCACCGTGCTTCATGCCGGTGGTAAATTTGGGGGTGGCGGATATAAGGTTTCAGGAGGACTTCACGGTGTGGGTATTTCGGTGGTGAATGCACTGTCGTCCCATCTGCATGCTGAAGTTTACCGTGATGGCAAAATTTATGCTCAAGACTATAAGCAGGGAGTGCCTCAAGGTGATATTCGTGTGGAAGGTAACACTGATAAACAAGGGACTCGCATTCGTTTCACCCCAGACCCTGAGATTTTTGAATTCACCGAATACTCTTTTGACACCATCGCCAATCGCATTCGCCAACAGGCTTATCTCACCAAAGGGGTGACGCTGAAGGTGCATGATGAGCGCGACGGTCGTCGTACTCTTTTCTATTTTGAAGGAGGAGTGAAATCGTATGTTTCACACTTGAACCGAGATAAAGAACGAATTGGTGAGATTTTTTACATGGCACGTGACACCGAAGCTGGTTTGGTGGAAATCGCGATGCAGTACACTCAGGCGTTTCAAGAGACCGTCTTCACATTTGCGAATAACATTCACACCATCGAAGGGGGAATGCATTTGACCGGTTTCCGCACTGCTTTGACTCGTGTGATCAACAACTACGCTCGAACTCATGAATTGTTGAGAGAAAAAGAAGATAACTTCTCGGCCGAAGACGTACGAGAAGGTTTGACCGTGATTGTGTCGGTGAAGCTGGCGGATCCTCAATTTGAAGGTCAGACCAAATCTAAATTGGGAAATGCCGACATGCGTGCTGCCGTTGAAGCCTCATTTGGGGCGTATTTGGAGCAGTATTTGGAGGAAAATCCAAATGAAGCGCGCAATATTATTGGCAAATGTTCCTTGGCTCAGCGCGCTCGCCTCGCGGCTCGCGCGGCTCGCGACACTGTGATTCGCAAGGGAGCTCTCGAAGGCATGACGCTTCCAGGCAAGCTCGCTGACTGTTCCTCAAAAGACCCTTCGGTTTCAGAGCTTTACATTGTAGAGGGAGATTCCGCTGGAGGTTCGGCCAAACAGGGACGAAATCGTGAATTTCAGGCTATTCTGCCGCTCAGAGGTAAAATTCTGAACGTCGAACAGGCGCGTCTCGATAAAATGTTGGCGAACAATGAAGTGCGCAGTTTGGTGATTGCGATGGGAACCAGCATCGGTGAAACCTTCGACCTGACGAAATTGCGCTACCACCGACTCGTGATCATGACCGATGCCGATGTGGATGGAGCGCATATTCGCACCTTGATTCTCACGTTGTACTTCCGTTATTTCCGACCCATTATCGAAGCAGGATTCCTTTATATTGCTCAACCTCCACTCTATAAATTGCAGATTGGTAAGGCGGTTCAATACGTGTTCAACGATGAGGAGAAAGAAACTTTCCTCAAAGCGAATGCCGGCAAAAACATCGGAATCTCACGCTATAAAGGTTTGGGAGAAATGAATCCGGAGCAGTTGTGGGAAACCACGATGGACCCGGAAGCCCGAACGATGTATCGTGTGACCGTCGAAGACGCGGAACGTGCCGACCACGTCTTTGAGACTCTCATGGGGTCCGAGGTCGCTGCTCGCAAAAAATTCATTCAAACTCATGCCAAAAAGGTTCGCAACTTGGATATTTAGTTGCTAACTTTTTAAATCATGGAACGTTTCGACTCTTATAAGCCTTTGGTTTTAGCTTTGGCAGTGGCCTGCGTGGCTCAGCCTGAACCCATCGATCGGCCGTCTTTTTCGACTGATCCCGGCACGGGTTCAGGTCATTTGGGCGAAGCCAACCCTCCGGATGACCTGCCTATTTTAGATACCGGTTCTGAAGACAGTGGAGTGAGCGTTCGTCAGTCGGCGGGCGCATGTGGCCAACGCCTCGAAGATGAAGGCACAGAAGACACCGGTCCTCGATTCATTGCAACCGACAGTGCTTCGACGTGGGATCCAGACGAGCTGAAATCTCACGATGGGTTTTATTCCTATCGGTCTTTTCATAAACTCGACGTGCGACCCTTGGCCACCCTGATGATGGAAGATCACACGTTGACCTATTGTTTTGGTGACATTCAGGTGAGAACGCCCTTCAAGTTGGCGGTTGAGATCGATCTGGATGCCTGTTTGGGCGTGGATGCGCCCGGAGCTTCTTATCTGAATGTGCCACATTTTAATGTCGACATGGTGAGTC
>CAZBZW010000033.1:0-6661 GCA_964496535.1 uncultured Candidatus Peribacteria bacterium | reverse complement strand
TTCTGAAACGCATTTGTGGCGATTCGATCCGTTCAGTCGACGCTACACTTCAGAGCCTTGATTTTTCACCTGTTTTTTGGTAAAATGGAGGGATTTTCACGCTTTATGGACGTTCTTGTCACCTTACAGTCAAATGCTGAGCTCACCCTGCTCGAAATCGGGCGATTTTCAGACTTGATGTATCTGACTGAGAAATTGGACGAAGCATGGGATGAACTCCGTTTTACCTTGAGAGCCGACCCCGATGAAAAAGGGGTTTTTTATTTTGAAAAAGATCAAGAAGGTGAGCCTGAACTATTGGTGGGACGCGTGCTCAAAATCAAAGAAAAAGCCTATGCTGAACCTGTTGTGCACGATTTGATCATGAGCGAGTACGATCATTTTGTGCAAGAGTTTGGTCCGATGGAGTGATTTTTGTGCAATAACAAGAAGCAGAAGCAAAACAGATCTCATGTGTGATTCGATCTGTTTCTTTCCCTTGTACGCTCCCTGTTATTGCACAAAAATCTGGGTGGAGGCCTCAAAAGCAGAATATGGATTTGACAATCCATATTAGCCTCCTTATAATCCCAGCACATTTTTCTTATGGCTGTTGCAAATTTTTTCGTCGCTGTGGACCCTAAAGAGTCCTCTGAAAAGAGGGTTGCTCGGTTCAAGCAATGGTTCAATCGTTCTCGTGTGAGCAACCTCATCAAAGAGCGTCGCTACCACCAAAAACCTTTGACCAAACGTCTCGTTCGAGAGTCTGCGTTGAAACGTGAAGGCTACCGAGCGGAACGCGAAAAGAACAAATACTATCAATAAGATGACCCTCGGTCACCTGATCAAAGAATCTCAAACGAAAAACCTCCGTGTTGAAATGGAGGTTTTTTTAGCATCATTACTAGGTGTGGATCGCAGTGAGCTTTTGGTGCGCTCCGAAGAAGAGTTCCCAGTTCAACATTTGGCCGCATTGCAAAAAGCTTGGGTGAAATTGCTGGAGGGCACTCCGGTAGCCTATTTGACTCATGAAAAAGAGTTTTATGGCCTCAATTTTTATGTGGATGAACGCGTGTTGATTCCTCGAGATGCCACTGAAGCCATGGTGGAGTTTGCGCTTCAGGAAGCTGAGGAGGGCGCTCGAGTGCTCGAGGTGGGCACAGGCAGTGGAGCGATTGTGGTGAGCCTTAAAAAGACTCGACCCGATCTGAAGGTCACGGCGGTGGATATTTCACCTGATGCTTTGGAAGTTGCGAATAAAAATTGTGTTCAACATGGAGTTGAAGTTGAACTTTTTCAGTCCGATTTACTCGAGAATGTGCCGTTGGGCAATTTCGATATCTTACTGGCGAATTTGCCTTATATTGGTGAAGAGAAGCACCGTTTCGTTTCAGATACCGTCGAGCGCTACGAACCTCATGTCGCTCTTTTCGGTGGTGACGATGGACTCCGACTTTACGCGCGTTTGTTCGCTCAAATGGCCGAACGGAACTCTTTTCGTGTGATGATGGGAGAAATCGGCTTCACTCAGGCGAACGATTTGAAGGCGTTGGCTCGGCAGTTTTTTCCGGATGTGGATGTGGAAATTCGACAAGATGGGGAAGGGCTTGACCGAAATTTTATTTTAAGGTTCTTTTAAGGTAAAATCCGCCCATGTACGAAAAATTGCACAAATTGAAGGAGGAACTTGCGGGTTTGGATCTAGAAATGGCTCAGCCTGAAGTTTTTTCAGACCAAGAACGTTTGCAGAGAATTTTGGCACGTCGCAAAGAAATAGAACCGGCTGTGAATCTTTTTGATGATATTCGAAAATTGGAAGCTTCGATTCAAGATTGCGAGTTGATGTTGGAAGATTCTGATGAATCGATTCGTGAAATGGCTAAAGAAGAACTGAATCAATCAAAGGAGCAGTTGGCTCAAAAAGAGGAGGCTTTGAAATTGGCTTTGGTCCCGAAAGATCCGAACGATGCCAAAAATTGCATCATGGAGATTCGAGCGGGAACGGGAGGGGATGAAGCCGCCTTGTTTGGCGAAGAGCTGACCCGGGCTTATTTTCGCTACGTCAAGCTCAAGGGCTTTGGCATCGAAATGATCAGCGAAAGTCCAGGTGAAAAAGGTTTGAAAGAAGTGATTTTTAAAGTGGTGGGGCCGGGGGCTTACGGTCACATGAAATATGAGAGTGGTGTGCATCGCGTTCAGCGCATTCCGGTGACTGAGTCGAAGGGGCGAGTGCACACGTCGGCGATTTCAGTGGTGGTTTTGCCCGAAATGGAAGAAATGGATATTCAGGTGGATCCGAACGATTTGCGTATCGATGTGTTTCGAGCGGGGGGTCATGGAGGTCAGAGTGTGAATACGACCGACTCGGCTGTGCGCATCACTCACATGCCTTCGGGCTTGGTGGTGACCTGTCAGGATGAAAAATCTCAACTCAAAAATAAGATTAAAGCGATGGGTGTGTTGCGTTCGCGCCTTTATGCGATGGAAGAAGAAAAACGCGCAAAAGAGCTGGGGGATGCCCGTTCGGCCCAAATGGCGACCGGTGATCGTTCCGACAAAATTCGAACCTACAACTTTCCTCAAGACCGTGTGACTGATCATCGCATTGGCCAAAACTTCAGCAATTTGCCTGCGATCATGGATGGTGACCTCGGTGAAATTGTCGATGCCTTGATGATGGAAGACCAAAGCCGTAAATTGTCGCGCCATGTGGATTGATACCCATTGCCATCCGTTTGCGGTGGCTTTTGATGAAGATCGAGAGGCGATGCTCTTGCGAGCGCGCGCCGCGGGAGTTTCAGGAATGTTGGTGGTTGGTTTTTCGCATGAAACCAACCGACAGGCTTTGGATTTTATCTCGAACCACGAGGGTTGTTGGGCCGCACTTGGAATTCATCCGTGCGACGTGCCCGAATTGACCGAGGCTGAGCTGAACTTCATGCGTGAAGCCGCTCTTGCGGGCAAAATTGTGGCGATTGGTGAGACTGGGCTCGATTATCATCACATGAAGTCGACCCCTGCAGAGCAAGAGGAAGCGTTTCGATTGCAGATTCGTCTCGCGAAAGAGCTGAATTTGCCCGTGATTGTGCACTCGCGCGATGCCGCTGAAGACACGTTGCGAATTTTGCTCGATGAAGCGGCCACGAAAGTGATTTTTCACACCTTCAGTTACGATTATGAGTTCGCCCAACGGGTTTGGAATGCTGGTTTTTACACATCATTCAGTGGAGTTTTGACGTTTCCGAGCGCGGAAGCCTTGCGGGATGTGTGTCGTCGCGGGCCTTTGGATCAATTTTTAATCGAGACTGATTCACCGTATTTGGCGCCTCAGGCATTTCGAGGTCAACGCAACGAAATCGCCCACGTCAGCGAGGTGGGGAAGAAAATGGCGGAACTGCGCGGTCTCAGCGAAGAAGAGTTGGCGGAGATGCTCATGAAAAATAGCCAAGCTCTAGGATTGTTTTGAGGCTTTCAATTTTTCTCTTTCCCTTTTTTCACATGCTGAGATCATGCCTTTTTGAGCACGCATGTTTCTATACAAGCCTGGATTTTCGGGTGGCCTCACTACATATTCTGCAATTTCAATACTTTGTTTCAATCTGAAATGGTCATGATGACTGGGGTGTAATTTATTGTAATTCGCAGTTTTCCAGACGTCTCCTGGAACCACTCTGTATTCAACCCTTTCTTCGTGCAAGATCCACTCTTCGCTAGGATAATCTGATATTTCGCCTGCACTCACCCTTACAATTGTCCCTGTCGTTTTGTTTTCTGCAAAAACTAAGTTTCCATAAAGTTTAATGGCTGTGAATTGGAAACTTTCAGGGGAGCCTTTTTTGCCAATTTTCGTTTTAATACACCCTTTCCCAGGACGAAGATTCATGTAGTCCAGCTCGTCATCCATGCTCAATCCCATTTCTTCTCCTAAACCTCTCAAATATTCTTGAGCAGTTGAAATATTGATACGGCCGTCTCCCGTTTCTTCGTTAAAGTCTGCAGCTTTTTGATCAAAAAAGACTGTTTCACCTCTTAACATATCTGGAATTACCAATTCTTTCGTCCCATTTCTAATCAGTCTCAGCATACAAGGGGTGCTTTTTTTCACACCAATATGGCTTTCTCCTGCGTAGACCCTAAACTTCCTGCCATTCAAATCTATTTTTCTTAGCGTGATAGGTTCAGTTTTTCCATTCACTTCAAACTCCGTGTTTTCGACTGGGGAATTGATATCAGATAATTTCTGGAAATATCCTCCTACGACTTCATTCAACTCCCTCCTCACTCCTTCCTTGGCTCTTCCGGGCCGTTGATTCAATTGGAAGAAGCCGATAGTCAGCCAGAGTATCACTTGAATGTGATACATCCGCTCGTTCGCTCCTTCATCTTCAGTTGGATTTTTCATGTTCTGAAAGAACTCTTTGCACAATTCAACGAAAGAAATACTTTTTAGACTATTGTCCAAGCTGGTGAGAGGATTTTTTTCACCAGTCCGTTTGTGAAGACTCCCTCTTGGAAAATAATGTCGATACATAGCCTGTACATCTGCCTCATGCTTGAAGAGCTCATTACCAAGGTCATTATAAAGTTCGAATGCATCTTTCATAGAACGATTCAGTTTTTCAAGAACTTCCGCATCACTCTGGCAAATATCCTCATTCACTATTTCCAGGCTTTTTATCAGGTTAACACCCCAGGTATCTTCGATTATTTTTCTTTTGGATCTAGGAATTTCCCCGTTCAGCCCTTCTTCTGACAACAAAGCTGCCGTGTATTCTGCCAGTTTTGGATCGACCAATCGCTGTAACCCTTCAACACTATGTCCACTTCCAATTAAACAGTCTTTACCCTTCAAGCTTTTTAATGAATTTCTGAGCTTGAATACAATTAAAGCTCGTACTTGACCTACAGTAGTCTCCTTGACCTTATCTGCATTTCCGTTTAAAGATCTCTGAATCGCTCCCACCACTCTTTTAGCGATTTCAGTCATAGCATCTGCAACCTTTTCTTCTGCTAAAAGCCTTCCCGCCGGAACCATTCCGTGCAGGGCCGTCGTTTTCCCTTCCTTCTCATCGCCCACCAGAAGGTTTCTTTCTAGCAAGGTGAGGCGGGGGTCTGCTCTTAGTATTCCTTTTATGTCCGCCCAGTGGCGCGTGACCGCAGTCTCTACTGCATCAATGGCTTCAGGCTTAATGCTCAAACCTCGATCTAGAGGCCGGATGCGCTCTAGATCTTTCAACATGTCTAAATAGACTCTGGGGGCTACCTTGCTCATTTGAAGTTATATTTGTTAGTATTCTACTCCTTTCTAATGTATTCTACAAACCAAATTTTATTTTTAGCAAATAAGTGACGTATCGCCCGTTTTAAACCTCACTCAAAACACTTTTTGATACCGGCCGACCTCTTGAATCAGCACCTCTTTCAGGTCCAGTTTTTTGCAGGTTTGAGATCGCTCCTTTGAGCGGCTGGTTTTTCGAATTTCACCAGTGAGACCCACTTCTCCGAAGGCCACTAGATCTTTGGGCAGAGCTTTTTTATGGAAACTCGACGCGAGCGCAAGGCAAACGGCTAAATCGACGCCAGGGTCTTGAATTTTGATGCCCCCAACCACATTCACGTAAATGTCTTGGTCTAAAAAGTTCATGTCGGTGTGTTTCTGCAGTACGGCCGCAAGAAGCTCAAGACGATTGCGATCGAAGCCACTTGAGGCCCGTTTCGGATAACCAAATACGGTCCGGCTCACGAGCGCTTGCACTTCGAGTAGTAAGGGGCGATTGCCTTCCATGGTCATGGTCAGAGCGGAACCCACAGCTCCTTCAGGCCGATTTTCGAGCACTTTTTCACCTGGATTTTTAAGCTCGCGCATGCCTGATTCTTCCATCTCAAAAAATCCCACTTCGTTCACACTGCCAAAACGATTTTTCAAACTGCGAAGCACTCGAAATTCGTGGTCTCGCTCACCCTCCAGCAATAAGACTGTGTCGACCAAATGTTCGAGCACTTTGGGTCCGGCAATGTTGCCTTCTTTGTTCACATGGCCGATGAGCAGAGTGGGAATGTTATGCGTTTTAATGAATGAGTTGCTCAGTGACATAGCGCACTTGACTGATGCTGCCGGCGGTTCCAGTGAGCTCAGGGGAGGCCATCACTTGCACGGAATCCACGACTAAAAAATTAGGCTTTTCTCTTTCAACCGCACTCAGAAGGCCATTGAGGTCATTTTCGTAGAGTAAAATCAAATTCTCACTTTGAATACCGAGACGACGGGCTCGGTCGGCCACTTGATCGGTCGATTCTTCGCCTGTGACGTAAAGCACCTTTTCTTTTTGTTGAGCGATGCTTCCTGTGATCTGCAGGGTCAGTGTGGATTTTCCGATGCCAGGTTCGCCTGACAGCAATACGAGCTGAGATGAAACAAATCCTCCTCCTAAAACCTGATCCCATTCGCCAATCCCTGTTGCTAACCGGCTCAAATGCAAGCCTTCTTTGGTCAATGCGAGGGGCACTCGAGGGGCGGATCCTCTCAATGAAGAGCTTGACTTAGCGGTGCTGACCACATCTTCAACAAAACTATTCCAGGCCTCACAAGAAGGGCATTTGCCCACCCATTTTGCACTTTCAAATGCGCAACTCTGACATACATACACACTTTTGACTTTGCTCATTTTTCGGGATTAGGGGA
>CAZBZW010000032.1:4582-9389 GCA_964496535.1 uncultured Candidatus Peribacteria bacterium | reverse complement strand
CGTTACTCCACCTCAATAAAACGCTTCAAGTTCAACCCATTCTCAACGTAGCCGAACACAGAGGTGCCAAAGAAGTCATGTGCATCAAAGTGCTCGGAGGATCCAAACGACGTTATGCCAACGTGGGTGACGTGATCGTGGTTTCTGTGAAGGATGCCGCTCCTAAAGGGGCTGTACGAAAAAAGACTGTGCAACGCGCTGTCATCGTACGCATGGCATCTAACATGAAACGAAAAGATGGAACCTACCTTCGATTCGATGAAAACGCGGTTGTGATCGTCTCAAAAGATGGACAGCCCAAAGGAACTCGTGTATTTGGACCCGTGGCTCGCGAACTCCGCGACGCTGGATATCAAAAAATTATCTCTTTAGCTCCTGAAGTTCTCTAAGACCATGAAAATCCGAAAAAACGATCTCGTAGTTGTAATCGCTGGTAAAAACAAGAACCAAACCGGCAAAGTCCTTCGTACCCTCGAAAAGAAAGACCGAGTGGTCGTGGAAGGCGTGAATAAAGTCAAACGACACATGCGCGCCACCAAAGAACGACCTGGAAAAATTCTTGAGTTTGAGGCCCCTCTGCACATTTCAAATGTGATGCTGGTGGACCCCAAAACCAAAAAACGAAGCCGCATCGGTTTCACTCGAGATGCCAAAGGCGTGAAACAACGAATCGCTAAAAAAAGTAAAACCTCTATCTAAATCATGAAAGCACCTCTCAAAGCAAAATACGAAAAGACCATTGTTCCAGAGCTCAAAAAGCAATTGGGTATTGAAAACATCATGGCCCTCCCCAAGCTGATCAAAGTCAGTGTGAACGTGGGTATTGGTAACATCATGACCCAAGGAAACAAAGACTACGCTTTCGTGGAAGAAAACATCGCGACCATCACCGGTCAAAAACCTCGCTTGCAAAAAGCACGCAAGGCCATCTCGAACTTCAAACTTCGTGAAGGGATTCCGGTCGGTCTCAATGTCACACTTCGCGGACGTCGTATGTACGACTTCATCGAACGTTTGGTCAATGTGGCCCTTCCCCGAGTGCGCGACTTCCAAGGAATCAGCGTGAAAGGAATGGACGGAAGGGGGAACTACAGTCTCGGTCTCAAAGAAGTCACAATCTTCCCAGAACTGAGCCAAGAGAACATCAATAAAACCCATGGACTTCAGATCAACGTAGCCACTTCGGCCCGAAACAATGTCGAAGCTTACGCTCTACTGAAAGCCCTCGGATTCCCATTCCGAGACCAGGTTAAAAACTCTTAATTTCTAAAAATAACTCCAGAAGATGGCGAAAACGTCCTTGATCATCAAAGCAGCACGACGCAAACGAGCGGTATTCCACCGCATGGCGTTGGGTCTCAGACCCAAGCCAGGGCAAGCCGTCAAAATGTACAACCGTTGCCACAAGTGTGGGAAAGAAGGTGGGTACATGCGTCAATTTGATCTCTGCCGCATTTGCTTCCGTGAATTCGCCCGAAACGGCCAAATCATGGGCCTCCGAAAATCCTCCTGGTAATCCTACTCAACTACAACAATGAAAATCACAGACCCCATCGCTGACCTTCTGACCCGCATTCGAAACGCCGCTCGCGCTCGAAAAAGCCCTGTCATGGTTCCTCATTCCAATATGAAAGAGGCTATCTGCAAGGTTCTCAAAGACCACAAGTTCATTGAAGATGTACGCGTGACCACTGAAGAAAGCGGACACAAAACATTGATTCTTGAAATCAGCAAAGACATGCAAGCGATCGAAATTCAAAGTGTATCGACCCCTGGTCAACGCATTTACATTAAAACAGGTGAAATCCAAAAAGTTATGAATGGCCTCGGCATCTCCATCCTCAGCACTTCTAAAGGAGTGATGAGTGGCGCAGAAGCTCGCCGTCTCAAGCTTGGAGGCGAATTCCTCTGTAAAGTTTATTAAAGAACCTAAACTCACTCGAAATGTCACGAATTGGTAAAAACCCGGTCCTCATCCCCCAAGGAGTCACTGTAGAAATCCAGAACGGTGAAATCATTGCTAAGGGTCCCAAAGGAGAACTCCGCATGAAATGGAATCCTCTTGTAAAAGTAGTGATTGAAGAAGGCCAAGTGGTCGTGCTTCGCACCTCTGAAGAGAAAACGGATCGCTCCATTCACGGTCTCACTCGAAGTCTCGTCGCCAATTTGGTAGAAGGAGTCAGCAAAGGCTTCGTGAAGAAACTCGAGATCAACGGTGTGGGTTACCGCGCCAATGTTGCTGGAAGAAGCTTGGACCTCAGCTTGGGTTACTCTCACCCCATCAAGTTCCCAATTCCAGAAGGAATTCAGATCGAAATGGAAGGAGATAAGAAAAACGTGATCTCAGTATCAGGTATCGACAAGCAAAAAGTGGGTCAAGTGGCCGCTGAAATCCGTGAATTCCGAAAACCAGAACCTTATAAAGGAAAGGGAATCAAATACTCCGATGAACACATCCGTCGAAAGGCTGGTAAAGTTTCATCCAAATAGTCTCAAAAAAATAATTTAAGAATCTCATGTACACCCCCATCAAAAAAATCGAGCAGAAAAAGCGCCGACACGCTCGTTTCAAAGGAAAAGTGTCCGGAACAGCTGAACGACCTCGCTTGGTGGTGTTCCGAAGCTTGAAGCACATCAATGCACAATTGGTAAATGACGAAAAGGGAGTGACCTTGGCCCAAGCCAATGACATGACCGAAGGAAAAGGAACTAAAACAGAACGAGCCAAGCAAATTGGAGCCGAATTGGCTAAGACTGCTCAAAAAGCAGGCATCAGCTCTTGCGTCTTCGATCGAAATGGGTATCAATATCACGGCCGCGTGAAAGCTCTCGCTGAGGGGGCTCGCGAAGGCGGACTCCAGTTCTAATATCTAAATACTAACGATTCCATGGGAAACCCGAACAAGAAAAACAACCGACCCGTCCGCGAAGTTAAAGAATTCGAGGAAGAAGTGATTCAAGTCGATCGCGTGACTCGCGTGGTGAAAGGAGGACGACGTCTTCGTTTCCGTGCCACCGTCGTGATCGGGGATCGCAAAGGTCGTGTCAGCTATGGAATCGGAAAAGCGTCTGAAGTTCAGGCCGCTATTCAAAAAGCAGTCTCAAAAGCAAAAAAACGAATGATTCGAGTGCCCATCTACAATGGCACCATCCCAAATGAAGCTCGTGTGAAATTCAAGGCGGCTGAAGTGCTCATCAAGCCTGCAAGTGAAGGTACTGGTATCATCGCTGGAGGTCCCGTTCGTAAGATCATGGACTTGGCTGGAATCAAAAACGTACTTTCAAAATCATTGGGAGCTCGAAACCGTCTCAATGTGACGAAAGTGGCCTTCCTCGCTCTCATGAAACTACGCATTCGTCCTGAACTCGAAGAAGGTGAGAAGAAAAAAGAACACGAAGCCAGCGAACAACGATCCGTACCTCAAGTGAAACAAATCACTCGTAAGGATGCCAAGGCTCAATCTCACGCTCATCAAACCACTCACAAAAAAGAGACTTCTAAAAAGACTAAATAATTATCATGCAACACACTCTCAAATCATCTGAAGGAAGCCGCAAAGATCGCAAGCGCATTGGACGTGGACGTCACCGAGGTTCTTACTCGGGTCGCGGTGTGAAAGGGCAAAATGCTCGTACCGGCGGCGGAGTACGTATCGGTTTCGAAGGAGGACAAATCCCTTTGATTCGTCGTATGCCCAAACTCAAAGGGTTCAAAAATCCAAACCGAGTTGAACTCTTGGTGGTGAACTTAGAAGATCTCAATCGAGTCTTCAAAGATGGTGACACCGTGAATGGTGAAACCTTGCGAGCTAAAGGTGTTTTGAAAAAGAAGAGAGGAGAAATCAAACTCTTGGGAACCGGAACTTTGGAACGAAAACTGACCATTCAAGTACGCCAGGCTTCTGAAACTGCCAAGGCAAAAGTTGAAAAAGCCGGAGGAACTCTCGAGCTCATCGCTTAATTTCCACCCAAATGCTGAAGTATTTGAAAGAAATCTGGAACACAAAAGACCTTAGAAACCGTATTCTATTCACGATTTTTATCGTGATCGTCTACCGGTTTGCAACTCATATCACCATTCCAGGGGTGAACCGAGAAGCACTCGCCTATGTATTCGAAAGAAACTCTCTCTTGGGAGCCTTCAGTTTACTCACCGGTGGAAGTGCTGAAAACTTCTCTATCGTGCTGATGGGACTTTCGCCTTACATCAATGCCTCGATCATCATTCAACTGTTGACCGTGATCGTGCCTTCTATGGAAGAACTTTCAAAAGAAGGTGAAAGTGGCCGTCGAACCTTAAACCGATGGACCCGTTGGATCGCCTTCCCTCTCGCATTTTTGCAATCATACGGAATCATCGCCCTCTTGAATGCTCAAGCTCAAGTGCCGATCATCGAAAATCTCAACGATCCTACGATCATTCTGCCCATCATGCTCACCGTTTCAACTGGAACCATCTTCTTGATGTGGCTCGGTGAACTCATTTCAGATCGTGGAATTGGAAATGGAATCTCAATCTTGATCTTTGCTGGAATTTTATCTTCGATTCCTCCAGTGGTCGGGCCTTCTCTTGCGCTCGCTCAAAATGAGCCAGACCGTTTGATTCCCTTGATTGCCATCACCTTGATCACTTTAATTCTGACCGTTTTAGTGATTCTATTCACCGAAGGTCAACGCCGCATTCCCATCACTTATGCTGGTCAACGTAAAAGCACTCAAGCTCAGCAATCATTTTTACCGATTCGTGTGAACCAAGCCGGAATGATTCCAATCATCTTCGCAGTTTCGATTGTGACCTTTCCTTCCA
>CAZBZW010000032.1:399-4572 GCA_964496535.1 uncultured Candidatus Peribacteria bacterium | reverse complement strand
TCATCGGACAATTCTTACTCTATGCGGATTCTGAATGGGTGAAGGCTATCGGCCGCTTCACAACCACTCAATTCAATGAAACAAGCACTCTCTACATGGTGATCTACTTCTTCTTAATCGTCTTCTTCACTTACTTCTACGTGAGCATCACCTTTGACACGACTCAAGTGGCTGACGATATTCAAAAACGAGGTGGCTTCATTCCTGGTCTTCGCCCAGGAAAAGAAACAGCCGAATATCTTTCTAAAGTTTCAAACCGCCTCAATCTATTTGGAGGTCTCATGATTGCATTCTTGGCCGCTCTTCCAGTAGTCATTCAACGCGTCTTCACCGAACTTCAAGTGGGTTCTGTGCCAGTCTTCATTGGAGGTGCGGGAATCATCATCATTTCAGGTGTGACTCTCGATCTCATTCGACGCATCAACGCTCAACTGCTCACTCAACATTACGACCGCTTTTACAAAGGTTAAGCACTCGAATCCATGAAAGATCTCGTTCTCTTCGGCATGCAAGGTTCGGGTAAAGGAACTCAAAGTGTGCGCTTGGCGGAACGATTTGGAATGAAGATTTTTGAAACAGGCGCCGAACTGCGACGTTTGAGTTCAGAAGATTCCGAACTCGCTCGCAAAGTGAAAAGTATCATTGAAGCTGGCCACCTCGTACCCACCGAAGTGGTGATGGAGATCATTGCCGATTTCATGAAAAAACTTCCAGCCGGAACCGCCGTACTTTTCGATGGGATCCCTCGCAGTCTCGACCAAAAAGAACAATTCGATGCACTCATGGCTCAAGAAGGTCATGACTTCATCGGAGTCCTCATTGAACTCAGCGAGACTGAAGCCTTGAAACGTCTCACCACTCGTCGCATCTGCCAAAACTGCAAAGCCACCTATCCTGCTTTCTATGAAAAGGAAGTTTGCGAAAGCTGTGGCGGCCCCTTAGTCACGCGCCAAGACGACACTCCAGATGCCATCGCAATACGTCTCAAAACCTTTGCCGAGAAAACCGTGCCCGTACTTGAAGCCTACAAAAATGAGGGCCGCATGCGTGCGGTGAATGGAGAAATGCACATCGAAGAAGTGACTCAAGAGCTTTTCCAAGTCCTTCAAGATCTCGCTTAAGCCATGTCCATCCACATCAAAAACGAGAAAGAGATCGCTGCCATGCGAGTGGGCGGTAAAATTTTAGGCGAAATTTTGGCAGCTCTCGAAAAAATGGTGGCTCCCGGTGTCACACCTCTCATGCTCGAAGCCGAAGCTGAACGCTTGTTCAAATCCTATGGAGTCAAATCCGGATGCAAGGGCTATCACGGCTATCCCAATATTCTCTGCGTTTCAGTGAACGAGCAAGTGGTACACGCCATCCCCACCGACATCCCCCTCAAAGAAGGCGACGTGCTTTCGATTGATTGCGTCTCGATTTACGACGATCTCAATACCGATTCAGCTGTTGCCGTCGGGGTCGGAACTCTCGCACCCATCAGCGATCGCCTGATCAAAACCTGCATTCAAGCCATGTGGGCTGGAATCGACCAAGTCAAACCTGGCAATCGCATTGGTGACATCAGCCATGCCATCGAACAAGTGGTCAAAAATGGCGGATTTAAAGTCGTCAAAGAACTCACCGGACACGGCATCGGATACACCATGCATGAAGACCCCTATGTTCCCAACCAAGGCTCACGTGGCCAAGGCGCCCTATTGCGACCCGGAATGACCATCGCCATTGAGCCCATCATCAGCATCGGCTCTCCTAAAATCCGCGAACTCAAAGATCACTGGACCCTCGTCACCATCGACGACTCTTGGTCCATGCAACACGAACACACCGTCTTGGTCACCGATACCGGATTTGAGGTGCTGACGTTGCGCCCAAACGAACTCTAGCGTCCAAACACATCTCGCACGTACCACCTGACCAGATCCCAGTTCTGATCTTTCGGCGATAAGGTATAAATGGCGTAGCCGCCCTCAGCCGTTTTCAGCGAGGTCACATAATCGACTGGCACCTGGATGCTATCAAGCACATTCGCAGTTGAAAGCACATGTCCCGAATCCATAACATAATCTCGATATCTCAAAAAATAATTCATGGCTTCAGACAGGCTGATATCGCTGTTCATGCGATTCAAAACCAAGCTCAATGAGCTCAACAAAGCAGGTGAATCTTGAATGCCCAGCTCTTTCAGACGGTCTTTCAAAGCGCCCAACAAAAGCTGTTGGCGCTCTGCCCGTGAATAGTCTGAAGTGCTGTGACGCGAACGGGCAATGCGCAAGGCCTCGGTGCCATCCAACTGATGCCAGCCTGCAGGGTAGTACAAGGTGGAGCAGGCGCCCGCATCACACACCGAGTAGCTCGGGTCGACCAAATCTTCAGGCAAGTACAATTTCACCCCTCCGAGCAAATCAACCAGTTCTCGAAAGAGTTCCATGTCGATCAGGGCATAATGACGAATCGAAACGCCCGCCACATCCTCGACCGCCGCAACCTGACTCGCCAAACCTTCACGGCCGTAGTAGCTATTGATTTTCTGATCTTTGTAATAGAGGTCGCGCGGAATCGACAGCAGTCGCAGTTCGCCGTCCACTTCGTCCACATGCAAAAGCATCAAGGTATCGACATTCGTGCCGTTGCGCCCCATCAACAAAAAATTTGAACCTGAAAGATTCTCTTCCGAAAGCTCAATGGCCCAATCGGTCGGAATTAAGAGTTTTTTTTTAGCGTTTGCAAAGATTCAGTCGCTTCGACCAAATTCCAAACTTGTCCATCGAAACGAACTTTCACGTCACCTGTAGTGCGTTCCAGCAAAATTTCAGCCACCATCGTGCCCTCCCCGTTCAAAAGAGGGTAAATAAAGAAGTTCAGGTCTTCGCCTCGCTCTCCCAATTTTAAGCCATGACGATTCAAGACCGACTGGGTCGCATCATCTTCGAAGAGCGCGCTCAATTCTGCTTCTCGACTCGCAACCAGCTGTTCGACTTTGGGTCGGGCATCCATTCCTTCCAAGAAGGCTAAGAAAGCCGCCATATCTACATCGGTGCCCTTCAAGTCCAAGCTTTCTTTTTCACCCACCAAAGTTTCAGCCCGCACCCAAGCATCTTCTTTTTGCACGCTCACCTGAAAAATAGGTGTGAGTTCCACATTGGTGAACACCAAACGCAACTCATCCGTGTCTTCTTGAGAGTAATCAAGCTTCATGCCCTTCGCCTGCAAGGCTGCAAACACAGCATCATTGCCCAAAATCTGATCTGAAAAATTCTGCTCAGCCGTCTTAACAGCCGTGGCCGCCGCACGATCCGCCTTAAAATCTTCGCTCTTTAAGTATGTCTCTAAAGCCATTTGAGCACTTTCGAATGAATCGGGCTCCTCCACTTCTAGATCATCTCGATATGTTTGAATCGAAAACAGGCCTTCATGGTCTAAAAGGAAAGCGATCAAAATTGCATCTTCCGTTCCCAAGTCAAAGCTCAGTCCATTTTCAACCGGAACTCCTTCCATATTCTGAAGACTCAAGTTTTGAGCTGCCCAATCGACACCTTTGAAATAAGTTTTGGCCGCTTCTAAATTCGCATGTTCGCGCAGTTCCACCTCTTTCTCCGCCCCAAAGGCATCCAAAAAACTCAGTAAATCTTCTGAAACACTTGAGCTTTCAATGACTTCCGAAACCTCAGAAGGGGCGGTTGCGCTAGGAGTGGTCAAGGCATTCAAACGTTTCTCGACTTGATGCAAGCGTCCAAACTGGACAAGAACGAGTGCCAGCAAAAGCCAAAGTGCAATAACGGAGCGAGATGGCAGAGACCAAGAAGATACAGATTTCATAGACAGAAGCTTAACAAAAACAAGACCGCTTGTCTAAAATGGAAACTCTACAAAATTCCCCTTGCACCACCCACTTCACCCGTGTACAATCCCAGCGCTTTCTTCATAGAAGGCGGGTTAATAACCTATGGCAAAACAGGTCATTCAAATAGCGGGACTCATCAAAGAATGCCTCCCCAACGCAACCTTTACGGTTCGACTGAATGACCCCAACTATCCGACGGATCACGAAGTGCTCTGTCACCTCTCAGGAAAGATGAAAATCAATTTCATCCGAATCAGTCCAGGAGATGTGGTCACCGTCGAGCTCACCCCCTACGATCTTACAAAGGAGCGGATTGTCTTCCGACACAA
>CAZBZW010000032.1:0-389 GCA_964496535.1 uncultured Candidatus Peribacteria bacterium | reverse complement strand
AAAAAGGTTACGTGGCACCTACGGCTCAACCCGAGGAAGCGCCTATCGAAGCCCCAACGGAATCCAACCCTGCAACCTAATACATTCAAATGCACGTACTTTCTTCCGTCAAAAAACGTTGTGAAAAATGCCAATTCGTCAAACGACGTGGCCTCATCTATGTGATCTGCCAAGATCCCAATCACAAATCTCGACAACGAGGTGTACGAAAACCTCGCAAAGCTAAAGTTTAACCTATTTCTCTCATGGCTCGTCTGGCTGGAGTTCAATTACCGACCGAAAAGCGCATCGCAATCGGCCTCACCTATGTATACGGAATCGGTCGCCCCAAAGCGATTGAAATGCTGAAAGAATTGAAGATCAACGAAAATGTACGTGTGAAAGATCTC
>CAZBZW010000031.1:2587-9493 GCA_964496535.1 uncultured Candidatus Peribacteria bacterium | reverse complement strand
CCCTCACCTCACCCTGTAAAAGAAGGGCACATCAAGAGTGACTGGAGTTCTTTCCAAGTCACCTCGCTCTACCCGCCCCTCGGCGAATGAGCGGAACACCCCGAATTGTCTTCTTCCCAAGATACCGTGGTGTTCGCATCACGGTATTTTATTTAAAATCTTATTCACCCCATTCCAATGGCTAAGCAAAAAATCCGCATTCGAGTCAAAGCCTTCGACCACAAAATTGTGGATGAAGCCGCGCAACGTATTCTCGAAACCGCTCAAAAAACAGGAGCAATCGTGATGGGTCCAGTTCCTCTCCCCACTCACATTCAAAAATTCACGGTCAACAAATCGACCTTCGTGCACAAAAATGCACGTGATCAGTACGAAATTCGAACTCACACCCGTCTCATCGACATCACCGAAAGCACTTCGGCCACCATCGAACAGCTTTCTGATCTCGCCTTGCCATCAGGTGTCGACATCGAAATCAAGATGATCGTGGAAGGTGACAAAGAAGCAAAGACAGAAAAGAAAGAAGCCGATCTAGATGGAACTGAGAAAAAACCAGCTAAAAAGAAAGCGGCGTCCAAGAAATAATCGAAATTCTTTCAAAATCCCATCCCTCTCTCTAGAATGGATGGGATTTTTCGTATGCCCAACCTTCAAAAAGAAACCTTCAAGCTTTACTGGAGCTTCGCCAAACAAGAGCGAACAGCCATGTTCGGAACCTGGTTTTTTGCCAGCCTCGGCACGCTCATCAACATGGGCTACACCGTGGCGCTTAAGTTTTGGGTCGACGCTCTGACCCAAGGCATGAATCCGAATGATTTTTTAAAGTGGGTTGCAGTTTTTACAATCATGGGCTTGAGCGAAGGCCTCAGTTGGTTTTTGTTCGACACTTGCCTCACCCGTTTTGAGTCTAAAATGATGAAACGGCTGAGCAACTATTGCTTTGAACTCATCCACCAAAAATCCTACCGATTTTTCACCAATCGCTTCACTGGTTCTTTGGTCAAACAAGCCACCCGTTTTGTGAGTGGGTTCAGTGAAATCTACGACATCGCCATCATCAATTTCTACCGAAATTCACTTCAAGTGCTGGTGGCCATCGTCACTTTTTTCTGGGTCGGCCCCGCCATGGGCGCGGTCATGCTCACTTGGACTTTAATTTTTATAGGAGCTCAGGCCAAAATCGCAGGCTACAAAGCTCAAAACTATGACCTGCCACGTGCCGCCGCCGACTCTAAAATCGGTGCCGCCCTCGCAGACACCGTCTCAAACCATCTGCTCATTCAAAGTTTTGCCAAAGCCAAAGATGAAGCCAAAGGTTTTTTGAAAGTGAGCGAAGATTGGGCGCAAAAACTGTTCCGGTCATGGTCATTCATGAATCGTGTGCGATTCCTTCAAGGTCTTTCGATGACCATTTCAGAAGCCATCGTACTTGTGCTGGCTTACTTTCAGTTCAAAAACGGCCAACTCAGCATCGGTGAATTTGTACTGATCGAAGCGTATCTGAACAAACTATTCATGGAGCTTTGGGAGACCGGCAACAACCTACGCACTTTTTACGAAGCTCTCGCCAACGCCGAAGAGATGACCGAAGTCATTCTAGAAAAAAACGAAATTCAAGATGCGCCCAACGCTCGCCCCTTCAAGCTTAAACAAGCTGCCATTGAGTTTAAAAATGTGAGCTTCGGCTATGAAGATTCCGAGGATAAAGAGGTGATTCAAAAACTGAGTTTTCAGGTGAAACCAGGCGAAACCGTGGCGCTCATCGGCCCTTCAGGCGGAGGTAAAAGCACGCTCATCAAACTACTGACTCGCCTTTTTGAAATCACGAAGGGGGCAATCGAAATCGACGGCCAGGACATTCGCCACGTCACTCAAGAAAGTCTGCGCTCGCACATCGCATTGGTGGCGCAAGACCCCATGCTCTTTCACCGCAGTATTTTCGAGAACATTGCTTATGCTCGCCCCACCGCAACTCGCAAGGAAGTAGAAAGTGCCGCCAAACTCGCCCGCGCTCACGACTTCATCGAAAGTTTTCCGAAAGGCTATCAAACTCTGGTCGGTGAACGCGGAGTAAAACTTTCAGGAGGAGAACGCCAACGCATCGCCATTGCCCGTGCCTTTCTCAGCAATCGCCCGATTCTTTTGCTCGACGAAGCCACCAGTCAGCTTGACTCCGACTCAGAACATCAGATTCAAAAAGCCCTGCACACCCTCATGAAAAATCGCACCACGCTCGTGATCGCCCACCGCCTTTCCACCGTCATGAACGCTGACCACATTCTCGTGATCAATAAGGGCAAAATTGTTGAAGAAGGCCACCACCGCGACCTCATCAAAAAAGACTCGGGCCTCTACCAAAAACTGTGGAACTTGCAGTCGAAAGGTTATTTGGAATGACGCTTCGCCTCCTCCCATGCCAATTTGTAAATCGTGCGATGCGCATCAGCAATTTCTTTCGACTGAATGATGATCGCCATTTTTTCACGCCACGATGCGATCAAAACCTTATCATCGTAGATATTGATCTCGGGTGAAAAATCAAACTTCCCTCTCGGAATCAAAACCGACTCACGATTCTCATCCGTGTCTTTTTTGGAGCGCTGAATTGAAAATTCGTTATTCGGCATGATCGCCTTGATATGGATTTTCTTTTGCACTCCACGACGCTTGTAATATTCCGGAAAGAAATTGGGCAAGCCTTTGTGCATTTCTTCTACATTCGCGTAGGCCAAAATATCCTCTGACGATGTGAGCGTATCTTCATAAGCCTGCCGCATGCCTTTCTCCCCTTCATAAAACAAAACCTTGGGTTTGCTACTTTCAGGATTTTGCAGACTCACCAAAGCCGGCAAAAAATGCTCGATCTGCTTCTGGTGCCGCGAAAGAGCTTTGAAATGTTCGATCTTTTCTCGCTCCAAGTAATTGAGCAGCTCCTTGGGATCCAAACACTTGAACAGCGTGATGCTCCCCTTTTCCACACTCGACACGAGACCTTTTTGGATCAGCGCATTCAAAACATCGTAGGTGGTGGTGCGATTGATCTGCACCCGCTCCGCAATCAACGAAGCTGGTTGCGCCCCCAAACTCACCAAAACCAGATAAACCTTCGCCTCTTTCTCCGAAAAACCAATATCTTGCAGTTCTAGGAGTAACGTAGAATTGATTTTCATTGTTGTGGAAATTTATTCGACAGTTTTTACTATAACAGAATTTTTACGAAAAATGAACCTGATAAATCCCTTTGATACTTGACGAAACGATGCAGTCACGAAGTAGACAAACAGAAAAAAATCCACCATAAAGAACACAAACCAGCTCCATATGACTCCCCTCACCCAAACCTGTCAAAAATCCGGCAAGACTTTTGAAATCAGTGATATCGATCAAGTCTACTACCAAAAACGTGGCTTGCCTCTGCCTAAATTGTGTCCTGAAGAACGGCTCAAAGGTCGCCTGCAATTCCGAAACGAACGCAAATTGTACGCTCGAAAATGTGATATTTCCGGCCGACAAATTGTATCGAACATGCGACCCGATGCACCCTTCCCCGTCTATCACCTCGAAGAATGGCACAAGCAAAACTTCGATGTACCTCAACTCGAATCCTTCGATTTTAGCAAAACGTTCGCGGAACAATACGCACAGCTGTGGGCCAAAGCGCCTCGCATGCACAAGGCGAGCGCCGGCAACGAAGAAAACTCCGAATACAGCAATCATTGCGGAAACTGCCGCAACTGCTATTTCATTTTCAATTGCGAAGAAGATGAAGACTGCATGTACCTGAAATTCGGCGACAAATGCCGCGACTGCGTGGACTGCAGCAATATCATCCAATCAGAACTCTGCTACGAATGCGTGAACGTGAAAAACAGCTACAACCTTAAATTTTCAGACGACTGCGAAACCTGTGCCGACGGCGCTTTCTTGCGAAACTGTCGTGGAGTCAAAAACTCCATGTTCTGTTACGGTCTCGAACACAAAGAATTTTGCCTCTTCAACGAACAACTCACCAAAGAGGCCTACATGCAAAAAATTCAAGAATACCGACTCGACTCCCACATCGGCCTCGAACACTGCAAAAAACTCTGGGAAGAATTCGCATCCAAGTGGCCCAAAATCCGCTCCATCATCTTGAGTTCCGAAAACTCATCAGGTGAATCGATTTACAACAGTCGCAATGTGCACAACGCCTACAACGTCTTCAATTGTGAGGACTGTCGCTACATCTTGAACTCTGTCGACGTGAAGGATAGCTACGATTTTTTCGCCTACGGAATGAAAACCGCGCTCTGCCACGAAGCCATCACGATCGCCAACGGATACGACCTCAAATTCTGCAGTGCCATCATGCACTCCAATTTCATGCAATACTCCGAGCACTGCTGGAGTTGTGAAAACTGCTTCGGTTGCATCGGTCTCAAGGGTAAAAAGTTCTGCATTTTCAACAAACAATACACAGAGGAAGAATATAAAACACTCGTACCGCGGATCATCGAACACATGAAATCAACTGGCGAGTACGGTGAGTTTTTCGACTCCAAATTTGCCAGCTTCCCCTATGAGGACAGTTTGGCTCAAGATTATTGGCCTCAAGCCAAGACAGAAAATGCGTCCAATGCGACAGGCTTGAATGTCGATCAGATTCCCGACTTGATTTCTCAAGTCACCGACACTCTCGCTCAGCAAGCCTTCCTCTGCCCCATCGAACAAAAACCTTTCAAATTTCAGGTCAACGAACTGCGATTCTACAAAAAAATCAACGTGGCCGTACCTCGAAAATCGTTTGAAGCCCGCTACAAAAATCGCAACCAGCTGATTCCATTCCCATACTGAAGAAAAATCCTATTGACTCGACCCTTCCCCGCCATTAATATCCCACGGCAATTATCTTAGCTTGAGCGTGCGGCTCCCTCGCGGATCCAAAGACCCATCGCTCGCAGGATTCAATCCTCTAAGCACTAACTATGACCGGTTTACTCGGTACAAAACTCGGCATGACACGCATCATTCAAGATGATGGTCGCATGATCCCTCTCACTGTCGTTCAATGTGAACCCAACACTGTGGTTCAAGTGAAGACAAATGAAAAAGACGGATATCTGGCGCTAGTCCTAGGCTTCAACGCACTAAAAAAGCCGACGAAGAACCGAAAGTTCAAGCACCTCAAAGAATTCCGTCTCAACGAAGGAGCAGCCGCTCCTGAAATGGGTGGAATGATTTCTGTTGAAATCTTCGAAAAAGGTGAAATGACTCAAGTGACCAGCACCTCTAAAGGTAAAGGTTTCCAAGGTGTGATCAAACGTCACAACTTCAGCCGAGGTCCCATGAGCCATGGTTCTCACCATCACCGCGAACCCGGATCCATCGGTGCTCGTTCTCGCCCAGGTAAAGTCTGTAAAGGCAAGAAGATGCCCGGACACATGGGTTTCGAAACAGTGACTCGAAACAATGTCGAAGTTGTCTACATCGACCCTGAAAAAAATCTCGTAGGTCTGAAAGGCCCCGTTCCAGGTGGTAACGGTTCACTCGTCATCATCCGCAAAAAATAATTTATGAAAGCACCTTTATACGATCAATCCGGAGCGAAAAAAGGCGAAGTGACCCTTCCCTCTGAAATCTTCGAAATCGAAGCAAGCGAAGGCTTGATTCACCAATACTTGGTCTATCAACAAGCCAACGAACGATCTGCCATTGCTCACGTGATGAACAAGGCTGACGTTTCAGGTGGAGGACGCAAGCCCTTCCGTCAAAAAGGTACTGGTAATGCACGTCAAGGTTCGATCCGAAACCCTCACTATCGAGGTGGAGGACGCGCCTTCGGACCTAAGAAAACTCGAAATTACGAAATCATGATGCCCAAAGCCAGCCGTCGAAAAGCCCTATTCGGACTTCTCTCGATCAAAGCTAAGGAAGGAAAGGTTCTCGCAATTGAAAAATTCGAACCCAAAGAAGCAAAAACCAAGCTCTTCGCAGGACTCATTCAAAAGTTGCCCGTGGAACGCAACGTACTCATCGTCAGCTCACGCGACGAAACCGTACTGCGCCTCTCCGCTCGCAACATGAAGAATGGTAAAACGTTGATCTCAGGTTATCTCAACCCAGCCGACCTCATGAATCACGAACACTTGCTCTTCACAGAACAAGCTCTCGAAGATATCAAGGCCACTTACATTAAAGCATAAATGAACAATTCTCAGATCATTGTCCGGCCTGTACTCACTGAAAAATCAGTGACTGAATCAGAAAAAGGTAAATACACCTTCGTGGTGCACCAAGATGCCACCAAAGTGGATGTGCGCAACGCAATGCAAAGTCTCTATGGAGTGCATGTGACCGATGTGAATATCGGACGCATTCTGCCCAAGTACCGAATGGGAAAAAGCAGAGCCCCCATGCAGAAACGTGCGAACGAACGCAAAGCTATCATCACTCTCAAAAAGGGCGAAATGCTCGACCTGTCTAAACCCACTAAATAATGCCAGTCCGCAAAATTAAAGGAACAACACCGGGACGACGCCAAATGAGCGCCCTCACCTATGAAGAGGTGACCGCTAAATCACGTGTGAAAGGCTTGCTCAAGGCTCAAAAGCAAAATGCGGGTCGAAGTCATGGAACCATCGCCATTCGTCACCGAGGAGGAGGTGTGAAACGCAAACTCCGTGTGATTGATTTCGATGCTACCGACAAACTCAACATCTCAGCTAATGTGAAAGCAATCGAGTACGATCCCAACCGAAACGTGTTCATTGCTCTCGTCTGCTACACCGACGGTGAATACCGATACGTGCTCGCAACTGAAGGAATGAAAGTGGGTGATGTGATCATGACCGCAGAACGAACCAAGGCTCGTCCTGGAAACCGCATGCACCTCGAAAATATCCCTGTTGGATTCGACCACCTGCGATG
>CAZBZW010000031.1:0-2577 GCA_964496535.1 uncultured Candidatus Peribacteria bacterium | reverse complement strand
AAATTCACAACATTCAAATTCAACCCGGACGCAAAGGTCAATTTGTTAAAACCGCAGGCTCTGCCGCAAAACTTGTTTCCCTGGATGGAGAATACGCTCAAGTCGAATTGCCATCTGGAGAAGTGCGCTTTGTCGGGAAGAACTGCTACGCCAGCATCGGACGTCTCAGCAACAGTGACTACAACAATGTGGTCATCGGAAAAGCTGGACGAAACCGCTGGAAGGGCAAACGACCTGCAGTGCGTGGATCCGTGATGAACCCTTGTGATCACCCCCATGGTGGAGGTGAAGGACGCTCACCCATCGGTCTCAAGTATCCCAAGACACCTTGGGGAATGCCTGCCATCGGTGTGAAGACACGAGCTCGAAAAAACCGTACGAATCGCTGGATTGTACGCACTCGAAAGGGCAAAATGATGGCCAACTTATCTCAATAATCTAAAGTCTATGACCCGCAGTAGTTACAAAGGACCTTACGTCGACGAAAAGCTTCTCAAAAAAGCTCAAGCTGCCGCGCAAGGAAAAATCATCAAGACCTGGTCTCGAGCTTGTCAGATTCACCCAGATTTTGTTGGAAAAACCTTTGGAGTTCACAACGGAAAAGATCACACTCCCGTATTCGTTACAGAAGTGATGATCGGTCATCGTCTCGGAGAATTCTCTCCAACTCGTAAATTCAAAGGACACCCTAAGAAAACTTCCGGAGTTACCTCCGCCTAATCTCAACTCATGAAATCCATTCTCAAAAACGCTCGAATCTCACCCAAAAAAGCAAACTTAGTTGCTGGTATGGTTCGTGGGGCGATGGTAGAAGACGCACTCACCTTCCTGAAATTCACACCTAAAAAAGGTGCTCGAATGCTGTACAAGGTGATCCACTCTGCAACTGCCAACGCTGAGAATAACTTCAAGCAAAAACGAGCTAAACTCTACATTAAAGAAATTGTGATCGGAAAAGCTCCTACCTTCAAACGAGGTGTTCCCGTCTCTCGTGGACGTGTCTACCCCATCTTGAAGAGAAACTCACACATCAGTGTGACGGTGGATGTCGCCGCTCCAAAATCTTCTAACTCAAAAACCGAATAATTATGGGAAGTAAAGTCAATCCAATTGGGCTCAGAATTGCGATCATCCGTACTTGGGATTCAAGTTGGTACGCACCTCGAAAATCATTCGGCAAAATGTTGAAAGAAGACATGGCGATCCGAGATTTCGTGCGACTCAAACTTCCAGAATCAGGTGTATCTGCAATCGAATTTCACCGAAATGCCAAAGACATCACGTTGAACATCCACTCAGCTAAGCCTGGTGTGATCATCGGACGTCAAGGTGCTTCAGTGGAAGGACTCAAAGGAGACCTTGAAAAGAAGTTTGGACACAAGTTCACAATGAACATTAAAGAGATTAAAAAACCTGAATTGGACGCATTCCTCGTTGCTGAAAACATTGCCATGCAGATCGAACGACGTGTGTCTCACCGTCGAGCCGCTAAGATGGCGATTAAGAAAGCAATGGAACTGGGTGCCAAAGGAATCAAGATCCGCATGGGAGGACGTTTGAATGGAGTGGAAATTGCCCGATCCGAATTTCACGGTGAAGGTCAGATCCCTCTTCACACCTTCCGAGCTGATATTGACTACGCAGTTGTGGCGGCCAAAACTCCCTCGGGAGCCATTGGAGTCAAAGTTTGGATCAACCGTGGAATGATATTTAACCGAAAGAATCATGTTGCTGCCTAAAAAAAGTAAATATCGACGTTGGCAACGCCTACGCGGCTCCTTCAAAGGAGTGGCAAAAGGTGGAGCAGAAATTGCTTTCGGAAGCTATGGACTCAAGAGCACCGAAATCAAAGAGATTTCATCTCGTCAAATCGAGGCCGCTCGTCGAGCGATGAGCCGCGCGATCAAACGAGGTGGAAAGATCTGGATTCGTGTCTTCCCTCACAAACCCATCACAGCCAAAGCGGCTGAAGTACCGATGGGTTCTGGAAAGGGATCTGTAGACCGTTACGCAACTCTAGTGAAGCCAGGAACCATTGTGTTTGAAATGGATGGTATCGAAGAAGCGTGGGCCCGTGAAGCCATGCAACTCGCCGCCGCCAATCTACCGCTCCACACTCGATTCGTAACTGTTAATGACAATGGCTAAGCTCAACTTACAAAAAAAGGAGGAACTCAAGAAAATGAGTGCGAAAGACCGAAGCAGTCTTCTAACCGAGACTGAAAAGGCGCTCGCCGTTAAATTGCTCCACGTGAGAACTCGCGAGGACAAAAAAAGCGACGAGATTCGAAAGCTCAAAATTCAAAAAGCTCGCATCCTGACATTCAATAACCAAGTCCAAGATGAGAAGTAAAAAAGGCGTTGTCGTCTCAAAATCAGGAGATAAAAGCATTGTCGTTGAAGTGCATGCTTACAAGACACACCCGAAGTATCTCAAAAGATACCGTGTGACCAATCGCTTTCACGCTCACGACGAAAAAAATGAATTCAAAGTCGATGACAAGGTGACCATCTACGAAACTCGTCCCCTATCTAAACTCAAACGCTGGACCGTTACTCAACCTCAATAAAATGATT
>CAZBZW010000030.1:0-9566 GCA_964496535.1 uncultured Candidatus Peribacteria bacterium | reverse complement strand
ACATTAAAAATTCCTGAATTTTTTATAAATAAAACCTGACAAAATTCCGATAATCCGGGCGCGGATGAATTTTACAGCGAGGGAGGGGCGTCTGTGGCAATTCCCGCAAAATACTTGGCGGGGCGAGCTTCGTAGTCAGAATGAATGTTTTCTCGCTCGAGCACGCGGCCATCGGCATAGTGAATGGTGCGATACCAATCGGTTTTGAATCCGACGTGGGGATGTTCTTTGAGCTCACGAACGCCAGGAGCCAGCTTATCGGTGTAGACAATTACAGGTTCAGCGATGGAATGCTGCCCGTAGCTATGAGGCCCCTCCATGGTGACGGTGCGGCCATCGTTCTTGCCGTAAAATACAAAGTAAGCAGTGCGGTTTTCCACATAAGACTGAATCAGAATGGGGGCGGCCGTGTCGTTTGTGAAACGAAGATCGGGCCACGGGTCATAAATGGTTGCGTCGAGGCCGTAACCAGTCACCTGAGCGTAGTATGAGACCGCATAGGAGTGATTGCGGCGCATGGTGATGGGCAGACCACTGTAGAGCGCGGCTCGATACATGGTGGACGATACTTGGCAGAGTCCGCCACCGTACTCGGGCACAGTTTCATCACCCTTGATCACGAGTTCGGGGAGCCATCCGCCGCTCGCGTCGACATGACCCATATTTTTGGTGAATGAAAACTCTTCGCCAGGCTGAATGGTGAGCCCGTTGAATTTTTCGACTCCGACGTGAATGTTGTGAATTCGGTTGGTGGGCGATCCATAAAAACTGCTGATGCCCACACTGAGAAGGTCGGTGACACCTTGATCTTTGAGGCTTTGAGGCACGTTGATTTCAGGCTCGCGGGTGGTGATGGCCACGGTGAGATTTTCGACAGGCGCGATGATGGAGGCTTCAAGAGATTGACGAAGGGCCGTCCAATCAACGGTTTCGCCGCGACGTGCACTGCCTTCAAATTGATAGCCGGTTTCCGTCGTGGTGATCGTGACAGATTGCGCGGGCTTTTCCCAATCGACAGCAACAGCTTGAGCGGCGATCGGGAAAGCGATGGGGTCGAGCCTGAGGGCCCCGTTTTCGGGAATCAAAAGATCAAAATGATCGTTCCATGCCCAGTCCACCGAGGCGCTGAGGTCGGGTTTTTGAAGTGTGATTTTTTTGTCTTTGAGAGTTTCGGCCTGTGGAAGCAGTGCGCTCAAGTCGGCATCTGAAAAATCGGGCTCCACGGCAAGTAGTTCGACGGCGATAGGTTCGGTGACCTGAAAATCCTGCCAAAATAAGTTGGTTTGAGCCTGCAATGAGAGTGTTTCGAGTTCGGTTCCGGCATGGCCAGCTTGCAGTTCGAGAACAGACCCTTTGAGGGCAAGGTGAGGATTTTGCTTGGGAAGTTCAACTGGATGAGCGGTTTTGTATATCTCCCAGGTTGCGGAATCCCAGACGAGAGGCATTTCAATTTTTTCGCCGAATGCGAGCAGTTTTAGTTTTTGAAAGAGCTGAGGACGCAGGGCATCATGAAGTTCGGTTTCAAAGGCGGGCCAGTCCACCGAAAAACCGGTCTGGGCGGGAGTGCCCGAAACTTGCGTTTCGCCCAAATAATAGGGCCGTTCGGTGTCTAAAAACCGAGAGGCTGACTGACGCACGTCAAGCAGAGCCTGGGCGCGATTGCCGTGCAATGGACCTTGAATGGTGGACACATGTTCGATCAAAACTTCTTCTGGAATTCGATCAAGAACAACCAGACCCGCGATGGCTGTGATGCTCACTGCAGAAGCGAGAAGGCCACCAAGAACCTTCCAGAATCGTTTATTCATGATGGAAGAGATCGGTTTCGATCGGGATTTCTTTAGCGTCATGCAAAAGTTGAGGTGTTTTTTTCTTGCCGCCCATCCAATTCTTCACGCGATCCCAGATGTTTTTTCGGGTTTCTTTGCCGGTTTGAGGTGCAATACTGGCCCCGATCGAAGCACCAATGGCCGTGCCAATGATTGCCCCCATGATGATTTTTTCGAAGGTCGATTCTTTCTTTTGAGGTTTCTGTTCGTCCATAATGTGAATTATTTACGGGTTTTTTGCTCGCGGGCGAAATCCACCGACTTGATCGAGCGAATCAAATTGACTTTGATGATACCAGGGAAAGCGATGTCTTCGGAAATCTTTTTTGCAATGCCTTCAGCCAAATCACCCATTTGGGCGTCGTTGACCTGATCTTTGTGTACCAGAACACGCACCTCGCGGCCAGCCGACATGGTGAAAACGCGGTCGACTCCAGGGAATGACTCGGCCACACCGGAGAGCTCTTGCATGCGTTCAAAATAGTTGGTGACCGACTCCATGCGAGCGCCAGGACGTCCTCCTGAAATCGCATCAACAGCTTTGACGATGAAATCTTCGGGCGTTTCGCAGGGCACTTTATCGTGATGAGCAAAGGCGGCGTGGGCAATTTGAGGTGCGAACCCGTGTTTGTCGAGAAGCTCTTTCGAGAGGTCGTCATGAGAACCGCCGACATCGTGATCGATGGCCTTTCCAAGATCGTGATAAAAAGCTCCGAGCTCCGCAAATTCGACATTGGAGCCGATGAGTTCGGCGATGAGTCGCGCGGCGTGCGCCATTTCGAGTGAGTGACGAATGATGTTCTGCCCGTAACTGGTTCTGAAATAGAGCCGCCCCACGTAGTTTTTAACTTCGGGATCAACGGTCGCAGGGTCGATGTGCATTTCGCGCATGGCTTTTTCGCCCCACTGATCGCACTCTTTCATGATTTCGCCCTCAGCTTCTTCGAGCGCTTTGTCGATGAGGGGGTGGTCGATGAGACCGGTTTTTTTCACCCATTTTTGCATTTTTTCGATAGCGCGCTTGGCGATGTTGCGGCGCAAAAGATTGAGCCCGGTCACGTAGAGCACGGTGGGGTCACCGCCGTGATTGAAAATCACAAAAACAGGAAGTTTGCTTTCGAGATACTCAATATTTCTACCTTCTTTACCGATGAGCAAACCTTTGAACGAGTCATCGGAAACCATCACGAGAGTGTTGTTTTTGTCGACAGAACTGGGTACGCCGAGGCGCTGAATGACGATCTGAAGTACCGCTTTGGCGTGACGTCCGATGTCTTCAGCCCACTCTTCGAGCTCCGCCTGCAGTCGAGCTTCGCGGCCTTCGACGATGAGTTTTTGCAGGTCCTCTTTGATTTCTTCGGTCGCGGATTCGAGGTTGAGTCCCGAAAGTTTGCCCAGCTGTTCGAGCGCTTTTTTGTGCAGATCGCGGCGAGCAGTGACGGTGGCTTCGATGTCTTTTTGAATGGTCTCGAATTGCGCCTGAATCTGAGTGTTGCGCTCCTCGCGTTTTTTGAGGATTTCTTCTTTATTTTTCACCCGAACTTCGGCATGGGCGGCGGTCTCTTCGCTGTGCTTTTCTTCTTCAATCAGCGCACGCTTGAGGCGAGCGGCTTTGTCTTTGGCTTCATCGACAATTTCTTTGGCTTCTTGATGAGCTTTTTCGAGGTTCTTTTGAGCCACATCGTTGCCGTGTTTGTACGTGGGCTTGGGCCAAAAGGTGACGGCCGCGGCAGAACCGGCGAGAGCAAGAATGAAAAGAAGAACGGGCATTGTTTTGAGTTGGGCTTTATTATACCCAGATTTTCAGGAAGGGGAAGGGGTGGAAAATTCGATCCGCCGGCGGATGAAAATCGATTGACGGAACGAAACTGTCAGAAAATGTGTAAACCTACTTTTTTGTCAGATTTTATTTAAGTTTTTTCTATAAAAAATTCAGGTTTTTGTCAGGATTGGGGTGCAGTGTAGGAATGTCGGTTTGGGACTGGAAGTGATTTCGTTGCGGATCTTGAGTGGGCTTATTGTGCCAAAATTTTTCTTAAAATTTCAATGGCCTTGTCGACGTCGCTTTCGGTGGTGTTCCACCCAAGGGTGAGGCGCAATGACTGGGTGGCTTTTTGAGTGTCTTGGCCCAGGGCGAGCAGCACGGGGGAAGGTTCGGTTTTGCCCGAAGAGCAGGCCGAGCCACTGGAGGCGGCGAGGCCTTCAAGATCGAGACGCATGACGAGACTTTCTCCGCTGATGCCGGGAGTGTGAATGTTGAGGTTGTTGGGCAAACGTGAATCGGCAGAACCGTTCAGAACGAGGCCGGGAATTTTCACGAGTTCGCTCCAAAGTTGGTCGCGCAATTTCTTGAGGCGAACGGATTCCGTTTCAGCGTGAGCCAATGTGAGTTCGAAGGCTTTGGCAAAGCCGACAATGCCGGCGACGTTTTCGGTGCCGCCGCGTTGGCGAAATTCCTGACCTCCGCCCCGCTGCAGAGGAACGAGAGGCGTGCCTTGACGCACATATAAAAGACCGACGCCTTTAGGGCCACCGATTTTGGCGGCGTTGAGAGTCATGAGGTCGGGCTCAAGATGATCCACACGAATGTCCGTGTAACCTGGAGCTTGGCAGGCATCCGTATGAAACAAAGTGCCGTGGGCGCGACAGATTTGAGCCAGCTCTTGAATGGGCTGAATCGTTCCGATTTCGTTGTTCGCGAGCATGACCGAGGCCAAAATGGTGTCTGTGCGCAGACGTTTTTCAAGCTCATTAGGGTCGAGAATTCCGTCAGGTCCAACAGGAATGCGCTCAATTTCAAATCCGAAAAGTGCCTCTAAAAAACCAGCGGCTTCGACCACAGCGGGGTGCTCGATCGCAGAAATCAATATGTGGCGGCCGTGATCTTGACGGGCGAAGGCGGCTCCGAGAATGGCCAAACTGCATGATTCCGTTCCGCCGGATGTGAAAATCAATTCTTTGACTGAAAAGGCTCCGAGCTGTGTGAGGATTTGCGTGCGCGACTGGTCGAGGGCGCGGCGGGCGGCCTGGCCGTCCTGATGAATCGAAGACGGATTGCCTTGGAATTCGGTGAAATAGGGAAGCATGGCCTCGAGAACTTCGGGGCGCATGGGGGAGCCGGCGGCATGATCGAGATAAATGCGCACTTTATTTTTTAAGCTGTTTCATCATTTGACGTTCGATTCGCTCCACGGCGAAATCGACTGATTCGGTGATGGTGTGTTTGACCTCTTGGGTGACTACAGGTTCTGATCGAGGAAACGTGAGTTTCATTTCAACTTCAAACGCCGTGTGTTTTTCGTGTTTTTGAATGTTCACCTGAAACTGCACAGTGTCTTCATCAGGGAAGCGTGCATCGAGCACCTTGCGCAGGCTTTCGACTTTTTTAGTCAGATAGGTTTCGAATTGTTCTTTCTCAGGAGCGGTTAAATTTTTGATGTGGGTCGAAACATTCATAACGCGGGGGTTAAGACTGTCTCTATTGTAGTCGGAAAGCGGGGGACGTCGAGTTGACTTAATTTAAAAAAAACTTATTTTATGTATATGGAGATTCCATTCGAAACTGACGAACACCCTTCTTGGGACGCCCTCTACGCGCTTGCCACTTCTTATGAGTCTTCGCGACTTCCTGTGGATCACCAAAACCCTGAAGACGCGGTGAATGGACTGTATGGCGTGGATGGTTTTTGCGATTCCCATAAAGGTATTGGAATGGCAAACCAGGCTTTAAATTTTCTGTTTGAATGGCGTTGCGAGCCTATCAATGATGAGTCTCAAGTGGTTCATCAGCTTGTTGCGGACGTGTTTTCTGAGCTGGCTCGCGCCTTTCCTGATGACTCATTCTTCTTGCGTGGGCTGGATGCCGTTCTAAGCCTATCTCGACTCGAATTGCCTCAAGATAAACCACCTGGAGCTCATTCGGAATATGACCTTACTGATGAAATTTGGAGAGAGGCTATCGATCGTTTTCCTGTATTGGGACGATTTTCAAATGACGTCGTAGATGACCTTCGGAATGGTTGCTCTATCTGTGAAGACGTTTCTTGAATTTTTATTTCCTCCAGAGCACTTCGGCCGTTTTCATTTTTCTGTTCACCTCTCTCGCCAACAAAAACAAGTAATCGCTGAGGCGGTTGAGAAAGGGCAGGGCGGCGTGGGGTTTTTTCTCGAGGGCGGCCAACGCGCGTTCGGCTTTGCGGGCTAGAGTGCGTGTGATGTGCGTGAGGGCCGCCAGTTCGTGGCCTCCGGGCAAAATGAAGGCGGTGAGGGGTGGCAGGGTGGGTTCGCGCGCGTCGATTTCCGCCTCCAATTCTACGAGGGGCACCTGCATCGATTCTGTGGTTCCGGGTGTGGCGATCATTGCGCCGAGTTCAAAAAGTTGATTTTGCAGGCGCTCCACAAAAGGCGTGATGGCGTCGATGCCCTTCGCGCGCAAGAGGCCGAGGTGGGCATTGAGTTCATCGAGCAAACCCAGCACTTCGAAACGTGGGTCGTATTTGGGCGCACGCGAGCCATCGTAGAGACTGCTTTCGCCGCTGTCGCCAGTTTTGGTGACAATGCTCATGGAGTGAAGTGGGTGAGGACGGTTTCGGTGAGCTCTCCGGTTTTTGTATTCGTGAGCGTCGCGGTGTCTTGGCCGCCTTGGTTGAAGCTCATCGAATCGTATCCGTACAAATAGCGATCTTCAAGTGTTTTGCCTTCGTAAAATTCGCGGGGCTGGGCAAAGTCCATGTGCAGATCGAGAGTGCGCACCACAATGCCGTCGTTGGGCACCATGCAGGCGTAAACGTGGGTGGTGTTTTCAAAAGTCACGATGCCCGAATCGAGCGAAGGGTTCGTATGGTCGACAATTTTGAGGCCTTCCTCTTTTTCTTGAACGAGGCGGGTCAATATGTAAAGCAATTCAGGACTGTCGACTTCGAGAGTGAGAGCGGCTTTTGCGTCGAGAGCACGAATCACATCTTGTGAGCGAAGGTCGTGCAATTCGGCGATGTCGCCAGGCAGATTGTGCGAAAAATCCACAGTGACCACGAGGCGAGTCTGTGGGTCGGCCAGTTCGGTTTTGAGTTCAGTAACGAGATCTTCAAGGGCGTTTTCAGGCGCACCGACTCGCACCATCTTTCCTTCAAGCTCAGCGTCGGGGTAAAGCTCGGTGAGTTTGTCGCGGAATATCGTCCAGCCGTGCTCTTTGTCATTGGGTCTTTCGACGGGAAGACGCCCTTGCAAAAAATGATTGGGCGACAGCACGATGACTTTCTCGATTCCGGCGGAGGGCCAGGCGGAAAGCATCGCGTCGATTCGGTTTTCCATGAGCTTGTGATGAGGCAGGAGCACCACTTGGCTGTCGGCACACGACTCATACTGCGAAAGAGGGGCTGGCGTGCAGCCCCCCAAGATCGCCGTGAGAATGATTATTGCAAGAGTCCGCCCCATTCGATAGCTGTAAAGCCGCGACGAACTGGCGTGTTGAAGTCAGGAATTGAATTTCCGGCTTCGGAAGCCGAGCGATAAACCATGAAGATACGGAGTAGGGTGTCGGGCTGAGCACTGAATTCGAGCGGAGCCACGGCGTTCATGGCTTCGGTTCCAGCAAATGCAATTTCAAGATAAGGTGAGTCTTCGGCCAACATGCGAGGCGCCCAGAAAATCATGAAGTCTTTGGCCTCTTGTTTGTTGAGGCCCAAATCGGCGAGCACAACAGGTAACTTGGATTTGATTTCACTGCGAGCGAGAGTGAAATTTTGACTGAGGTTCGCGATGCTATCGTCTTTCTCGCTCTCCCAGAATAGGTAGGGGTAGACTTGGCCGTCGGCTTTGTTGGTGAGTTTTCCGTTGGGTTCGGCCCAAACCGTCCAGCCGTTTTTACCGTGCGCGGGAATGGTTTTTGTGAAGCGGTCGATGTTCACCTTCACTGAAACTTCTTGGGCTTTTTCAGGATAAAGATAAATCACAGGCTTTCCACATTCGGCGGCAGGAATCATGTTTTCTTCCACCACCATGACTCCGTGAGTGGCGTCAATTTTAGCGAAGTAGACGCCCTCGGCTTTAAGGAATTCGTTCAAAGTTCTGTACTCAGGCAGACCTTCTTCATAAGTGGCTTTCATGTTGTAGCCTTCAAAGAGGTCTGCAAAAGCACGATTCAGCTCTCCATCGGTACTGAGGCCGGGGTTTTTGAGCGTGTAGACGGTCGTGCCGTTGAGCGTTCCAGCATCGGTCAGTTCGTTCCAATCAGTCACTTCAACCCAACGAGCGCAAGACCAGGCAAAGCCACAGCCTCCTCCGGGCATCAACGTGTAATTATCTTGAGACTGAATCCCTTGAATGTCGACATGGGGAAGGCTTTGATTGAGGCCATTGAAAGTGTCGACGCTTTTATTCATGAACTTGGGTGCAATCATATAACGAGCGGCGGTTCCGTCAGGAAAGATTCCGAAAGCACAACCCCCTGAAAGCGCCGTGGCAAATGAGTCGAAAGGATTGGTTTTGAGCGATACGGGTTTGGCATTTTCAGGAGACATTTCAAATGCGTCCGCCAGAATCCACTGTGCATTTTCATTCCATTCGAGAATTTCAGGAGCGACCAGTTCTGGAATTTTAAAGCTCGCGTCACTGTCTTTTAAAATTTGAGGCAAGATTGTGTAATCATTCTCTTCCGAAACTAGCTTCAAGAACGTCCATGTTCCACTGGATTCGTCTACAGCCCAACGAGATAGCGTGGGTGGGCAAGGCCCATCACAGCTTTCCCAAGCATTCACCAAGGACTGGCCTTCGTAGGGCGCTTTTTGCAAGGTTCCAACTTTGGCAATGGTGATCAATTGCGCATCACGAGAGAGGATTTGATCTCGAGTCATGTCCGTGAATCCATTGATGGTGACGAGTGCTTCGAGTTCGCTGGCATGCGGCTTGAGAATATCGTAACTGTTCCAGAGCTCAGGAGTGCTCAGGTAATCGACGATCGCACTGGTTCGAACCTCTGCGTCGGTTTGATTTTCTTCTCCAGTAGTGGCGTCATCATCTGTCGCTGAAATTGTGTCGGGCTCCTCTTCTATTTTGGGTGCCGAAAGCGCATAACCAATGCCAGCGCCAACAAGAACTGCAAATACGAGACCGAAAATCCAGGTGATTTTTTGATTGTTCATAAAGGGAGTGGGTGATGAATATATATAAACACAGTTTGCACAAACTTAGAACGAGGTTTTGAGCCAAAGGTCGCGAATTTGCATGGGGAAGGGACTTAAAGTATGTTGCGTGGGCTTTAAAATTTTTAAATATATTATGGTCAAAACTTATCAAGATGCCGTTCAAGCCATCATCACCAAACAAGAAGAACTCAAGGCAGCCAAAAAAGCGCTGCGCGATATTGAAAGTGACCTGCCCATGGAGCTTGAAGACCTCATGATTTCGTTCAAAGACCTGCAAAAACAAGTCAAAGCCGCGAAAGAAGACCACATCAAGAGCTTGTTGTCAGACAACACCGATTATGTGGAGTTGCGTGAAAAAATTCAGGAACTCAAAGAAGAAGAGGCTGATGGACGGGTGCAGTTGTTCACATTGATTCAAAATGCAACTCGAGAACATCAAAGTGACCTCGATGAAACCGTTTTGGTTGAAGGTGCTCCATGTCGTTTACAGACTCAGCGCGACTTGGCGGTGTACCTCAATGGCAAAGTCTTGAAGTAGTAGAGCAAATTGCCCGCAATGAGTGCGTGTAAAATGAAATGCTCGAGCTGTATTTTA
>CAZBZW010000029.1:0-10063 GCA_964496535.1 uncultured Candidatus Peribacteria bacterium | reverse complement strand
CACCGAGCTTGTGGGCGGCGAAGGCCACACCACCAACAATCGCATGGAGCTTTTAGCCGTGATCTCGGCCCTGAAGCACCTTGAAGCCCAAGACATCACGGGCCCCATCGAAGTTTATTCTGACTCCAGCTGGGTCATTAAAACCATGACCGACAACTGGAAGCGCAAAAAAAACCTAGACCTATGGATGCAAATGGACGCCCTCGTACCTGGCAAAAAAATCAGCTGGAACTGGGTGAAGGGTCATGCCGATAACGCCGAAAACAATGCCTGCGACGAAGCCGCTCGGGGTGAAGCAGTCAGACAAAGTCGACACGCGACTAGGCCAACAAGCCATCCAACTCTCCTTTAAGAGTGGATTTTGGAAGAGCCCCCTGAGTGCGTTTGACTTCCGCACCCTCTTTAAACATGATCAAAGTGGGAATCGACATCACTCCATATTGCATGGCGATGTCTTGGCTGGCATCCACATCGAGCTTCACGATCTTCACCTTGCCTTGATATTCGCCCTCCAGTTCTTCAACGATCGGCGAAAGCATTTGGCAAGGTCCACACCAGTCGGCGTAAAAATCAACCAAAACGGGAGTTTTAGAATTCAAGACTTCATCCTGAAAATTTTGAGTGTTCACAACTTGAGCCATAAAAGATGTTTAAAAACTAGTGAATGGCATTCTAGCACGGCGCATTTTGTGCTACAATAAAAAGACTTATGAAAATGCGCCTTTTCACCTCCGTTATCTCAACGTTCGGCTTGCTCACTTTGGGCATGATGTTGACACATGCAGAGGCTCCGCACGTGACCCATGTGCTCACCTACGAAACTCTACAACTCAAGGAAGAGAATCAGGCCAGTTTGAACGCTCAATCCGCTCGTTATGAAACCAGCGGATTATTTTTGTCGCCTGTATTCGAAGCGGAACAAGACTTTCAACTTTTAGGGTTGAATTGGCACGAAGACATTCCGGCCGAAACAGCCGCCACAATGGAAATTCGATTTCGAACTCAAAACCATTGGGGCGATTGGCAGGCACTTCATGAAGATGAAGATGGTGATGCTCCGACCGAAGGATTTTGGACCTACATGCTCACCGACGATAGCGACGCATTTCAATATCGCACGCATCTCAGCACGCAAAATTCCGGACTCACACCCAAACTCTCAAATGTCAGCTTTGATCTCGTGAGCGGAGGCAGTCCCGCCCCATTGAGTCGCTTGACTTTCAATAGCGATGCAAAAGTTCATTCTCGAAAAGAATGGGGTGCCAATGAAAATGTGCGTTTGGCCTCAAACTTTGGAGCCGTTGCCAATTCTCATGGAGAAGACGCCGAAGCCGACACTCAGCTCGACGAATTGCTCGATCACGTCGTGACCGAAAATGACAAAGGTCAACCTTATTGGTGGCCGCTCGAATATCCTAAAAGTGTTGAAAAAATCATCATTCATCACACCGCTACTGAAAAAAATCTAAATCACCCTGATGAGGTCATGCGGGCGATTTATCAATACCATGCCGTGACTCGCGGCTGGGGAGACATTGGCTACAACTACATCATTGCGCCCGACGGCCAAATTTTTGAAGGCCGTTTCGGAGGCCCAGGTGTGGTGGGCGCACACGCTCGCAACTACAACACCGGCAGTGTGGGCATCGCGCTCATGGGCAACTATGAAACATCTGAGTTGCCTGGACCCATGCTGCAAAGTCTCAATTACTTAGTGCTCAAAGTCGCTGAAGAAAACAAGATTGATCCTGCTGGTCATTCGGTATTTCGAGGCCAAGACATGCTCAACATTGTGGGGCATCGCGACGTGGGTCGTACCACTTGCCCCGGAGGCAATACCTACGATTTTTTACCCGAAGTGCGTCGCTTGGCCGCCACCGCATACCAACAAAAAGATGCTAAGGGCGATTGGGCCTATAAAGAAGAAGCCGATCGCGACATGCTCTTGTTGAGCCCCACTGAAGAAAAATCCGTCACGCTCAAAATCAAAAACACCGGTAAAAACACCTGGAATTCATCCACGTTCTTGACGGTGAATGCGAGTGAAGACGCTGATGAAAAAGTAAAAATTACCAAAGACGCTCAAAAAAGCGTGGCCAAAATGAAGGAGGCATCGGTGGCTCCGGGCCGAGTCGGAACCTTCGAATTCAAGCTGAAGGCTCAAGCCCGCGGAGGTTTTGCCGAATGGGACATGGTGCCCGTCTTCAACGGCACGAAAAAATCCGACACATCCATGCCTTTAGTCGTATTTATCAGCCAGCCCGAGCTCAGCTTTGAAGTCAAATCAAAAGAAGTTCCCACTCTCATCAAGGCGGGCGAAAAAGCCACCCTCAGCTTCACACTCAAAAACACTGGCAACGTGACTTGGAATAAAACTGGGGACTCCGCCGTTGAATTGGTGAAAGGTAGTTCCAGTTCGCTGATCACCGCCTCGGGAACGCTCGCCACTTTAAAAGAAGATCGAGTGGAGCCGGGCAAAACTGGGACCTTCAGTTTTTCAGTCACCGCTCCAGCCGCTTCAGGAAATCAAAGCTTGAAATTCAGACTTAAGATGCCCAAAGCCAATCTGCAAAGTGCCGAAACTGAAATCAAAATCAAGACATCGAATTCAAACGAAAAAGCACTGATTCTATCGAACTCAGACTTCAGCACCTTCGCGCCAGGACAAGAGCAAACGCTCTGGGTGCAGGTTCAAAATCTCAGCTCGCAAGCATGGAAGTCGGCCGACATGGGGCTCAGCGTCAACTCGATCGAAGGAATGACGGTGAGCAACGTTAAAATGGGGACCGCCACGCTCAACTCAGGTCTCGCCACGCGTGTCTACTTCAAGGTGAAGGCACCGCAAAATCCGGGCGACTACACCCTCAAGATCACACCCACCGTGAAGGGTGCAAAAATGATGAAAACGCCTTATTCACTCTCAATTTCAGTGGTCAAACAAGAGACGCGAGCGTCATGGTCACTTGAAGATCTTGATTACGAGCGACCCATTCGAATTAAACTGAACGCGACTGAAACGCTTTCGGTGCCTCTCGTCACAGCTGAAGAAGACTTCGCGCTGTTCGCCGAAGGCAAATGGATTCACACTTTTGCCAAAGGAGAAAGTTTACGTCTCACACCGACCGGTACCGGCTTCATGGCCACTTCTGGTTCCAACCGATGGGAGTTGAAAGAACCCGTCACCGTCAGTCCCAAATCAGGTGAGGATGGGGTGCTTAAAGTGCTCAACATGGAACGTCGTCCCGCTTGGAATTTAAATCTCAACGATAATCAATTCCGTGGCAATCTTGAATTCCGGCTCGACGGACCCGAAACACTCACCATCAATGAGCTTCCGCTCGAAAGCTATTTGCGTGGAATCGGCGAGGAGTCCAACGGTTCACCCACCGAAAAAATTAAAACCATTCTCACGCTCGCGCGCACCTACGCCGCCTTTTATTTGACCGAAGCCGATAAATTCCCAGGCAAGCCTTACGACCTCACTGATAGCCCTGAAGATTCTCAGAAATATTTGGGTTATGGATTCGAACAACGCAGTCCCAACGTGGTTGCGGCCGTCACCGCCACAGCTCACAAGGTCGTGACCTATAAAGGTAAAATCGTCAAAACGCCTTATTTCAGCCAGTCGGATGGCACCAAAACCAAAAATGCCAAAGATGTTTGGGGTTGGACCAACACACCTTATCTTGTTTCAGTTGATGACTCGATGTGTGATGCTGATAAATTCTTGGGCCACGGAGTTGGACTGTCGGGTTGCGGGGCCACCGCGATGGCCGAAGCTGGAAAGAGCTTTTCAGAAATCATTCAGTACTATTACACTGGAGTCAAAATTGAAGATTTAAAATAATCAATGAGCCTGCTTGCGATTCAAACTGCGCTTCACCGCTCCGAATGGGCAATCTTAAGAGACGGCCAAATTTTGGCTGAAATCTCGCCCGACGGCCCGGTCGATGAACTCTCCGCCTTGCTCGCCGAACTCATGGCTGAAGCTCAACTCGATCGCACCGACCTTGACGCCATTTTTCTCGTGAAAGGCCCCGGCTCGTTCACTTCACTTCGTTCCGGAATCGCCTTTGGGAACGCCCTCGCCCACGCACTGAAATTGCCGATTTATGAACTTTCCACACTCGAATATTTGCGGCTCAAAAACCCATCCGCGACCCTCGCACTCTTGTGGAGCGGGGGACTCAACGCCGTCGTCTGGGATGGCCACGAATATCACGAAGGTTCGCTTGCCGTGATCCTAAAAGACTTTCCGCACGATGTTCACACGCTGATCGCCGAACTTCCCGAATCCCTCCAGAAAGAACTCCACAGCATCGTGCTCGAAAAAAATTGGACTCTCAAAACTTCTCAAAAAACCCTCGGCGAAATTTTGATCGAGCTCGACCTCTCAACTCTTGAGCAAGTGAAAAGCGTCGACCCTTGGTATTTGCATCCGCCCAAAATCACCGTTTCTTCTGACCCCTTCAAACGATGAGTCTTTATCTGATCGCAACCCCCATCGGCAACCTTGAAGATATCACCCTGCGCGCCCTGCGCATTTTGAAAGAAGTCGATCTGATCGCCGCCGAAGACACGCGTCACTCGGGCATTTTGCTCAAACATTTTGAAATTTCAAAACCCCTCACCAGCTACCACAGCCACAGCAACGACCGAAAGGTTCAACAGATTGTGGCCGAACTTCAAGCCGGCAAAAATGTCGCCCTGATTTCAGATGCCGGAACCCCCGGCATTTCAGACCCCGCCTGGTCATTGGTGCAAGCCACTCTTGCCGCTGGAATCGACATCATTCCTGTGCCCGGTCCCGCTGCTTTTCTCACTGCACTCATGGGCAGTGGACTGCCGATGAACGAGTTTGTTTATCTCGGTTTTGTGCCCGCCAAAAAAGGCCGCCAAACGCTCTTCGAGTCAATCAAGAACGAAGAGCGCACTGTCGCCCTTTACGAATCGCCTCACCGCATTCAAAAAACCCTTGAGTTGATGCGTGACATTCTCGGGCCCGACCGCCCCATCGTGCTTGCCCGCGAACTCACCAAACTGCACGAAACTTTCTTCCGCGGCACTCTTCAGGAATTGCTCGATTCGAAAGAAGCCAACAAATTGCGAGGGGAGTTGGTCTTGCTGGTAGGGCCTCAATAAAAGTATTCTAGTTCGGTGACCTCACTCCACGCTCTCATTTTCGGACTCGTCGAAGGTTTCACCGAATTTCTGCCGATTTCTTCGACCGCTCACCTTATTTTGACGGGCAGACTCTTGGGTCTCGATCAGACCAACTACCTGAAAAGCTTCGAAATCATCATTCAGCTCGGTGCCATTTTAGCCGTGATCGCGCTCTATTGGCGCAGTCTTTTGCAGTGGGAGGTGATCAAACGCCTCATCGTCGCCTTCATTCCAACCGGAGTTTTGGGCCTGATATTTTACAAGGCGATCAAGCTTTATTTGCTCGAAGATTTCAATATCATGCTATCGGCGCTCTTGATCGGTGGACTCATTCTGATTGCATTCGAAAAAACTTACAAAGAGCCACAAGGCAAAACCGCAAGTTTGGCTGAAATACCCTACATCACTTGCATTTGGCTCGGCCTTTTTCAGTCGATTGCCATGATTCCCGGGGTGTCGCGTTCGGCCGCCACCATCGTCGGTGGACTGGCTCTAGGACTGCAAAAAAAGACCATCGTTGAATTTTCATTCTTGTTAGCCGTGCCCACCATGCTCGCCGCCAGCACCCTCGATATTCTCAAAAACTTTCAAGATTTCAGCGCCGACCAATCCACCTTGCTCGCCATTGGATTCATTGCCTCATTCGTAACTGCCCTGCTCAGCATCAAATTCCTGCTGGCCTCGGTTCAAAAAAAGACCTTCACTGCTTTTGGGCTTTATCGAATCGCCATCGCAGCCGTATTTTTTGCGGGGCTCTACCTGTAAAATTCATCCGTTGGCGGATAGAACAAGTCAATTTTTATTTCCCGCACCACACCAAGCAAGTTCAAAAACGGTGTGCATGGTATTGTAAAAAGAGGCGTGCTCAATCAGCACTCCCATCATTTCATTTTTATTATAAGAGTAAATCGCCACTTTATTTTGGGGAAAAATATCAATCTGAATATTCATCGGGAACTGTTTTGGATCAATCCTGCGCATTTCTCTCAGTTGTTTTTCGTGATCCTTCTCATGCTTGCTCGAGAAAGGAACCTCGCCCGTCACGATGGCCTTGAATTTGATTCCCAATTGAATGCGCCGACCTATGAAATCATTTTCAAAATAGTGTTTGATTTCTGGATGGATGGTTTTCTGATCCACCCCCATAAAACTCAAACGGGTGGAACCGGGAACTTCTAAAAGGATCTCGCACAGTTGTTTGATTCCGCTCACGCCTTCATAAAAAGTAATTTTTGGCTTGTTTTCAGTGGCATTGTAGAGCGCACCAATTTGAGGCAAAAGCAGTTTTAGATTTTGTGCGCCCTCCAAATAGCCTCCAATTAAAATATGTGGATCTGTTGGCACAAAACGCTTTACGCCTCGTTGCATGGCGTAAGAGACAAAGCCCTTTTTTTGCAGAGACTGCAAGAGGCTATAAACCGAAGTCCGATTCTCATCGAGGCGCTTGGCCAGAGCATTCGCAGTAGTGGAGCCCAGCTCGAGGAGCTTCACATAGATCTTCACCTCGCGTGCCGTCATTCCCAGTTTTTCGAGCTGTTTTAGATTCATGTTGACTCAATCAATCGACAACTAATTTTAGCATTCTAAACCTTAAAAAACAAAACAATAAAAATATTTGACTCAATTGCACTTACAAAAATTACATAAAAGGTATTGAATTGCTCGCTCAACACAAATGCCATGACAGATACAATCGATGTAATTATCCTGGAAGATGATCGTTATCAACAAGAGCGCATTCTTAAGGGTTTACCGTCCGAAATCGCTTACGTGCTGGTAGAAACTTCCATGGCCCTGGCGCAGGCTCTGAGGGAACATCCAAATGTCTCTTTCATTTATTTAGACAATTTTGTTCCCGAATATGAAGGACATGATGCAAGACCGCATTTTATCGAAAATTATGAGCTCGTACGGAGACGGGCGCCTGATGCAAAAATTGCTTGTATCAGTTGCTCAGACGAAATAATCCCATTCTGCAATGAACATGGAATTCCTATCGTTAAAAAAGCTGAAGTGGGGCAGCACTCCTGGTTGAATCCGACTCGTGAATAGCTTCCTTTGCTAAACATTTCTAAACCGCCCCCTTCACCGCTTCGGCCACCGCCGGTACCACGCGTAGATCGAAGGGTTTAGGCAAAATGTAATCCGCGCCCAAAGGCACAGCCCGATCAAAAATCGCCACTTCATTCGGATACGCCGCTTTGAGCTGTGCCAAGTTTTCACCGGTTGCAGGCTCTCGAACGATGCGCGCCAACGCCTCAGCCGCCGCAATCTTCATGGCATGGGTGACTTTTCGAGCTCGAGCATCAAGGGCTCCGCGGAAAATTCCAGGAAACCCGAGCACATTGTTCACTTGATTGGGGAAGTCACTGCGCCCGGTTCCGACAATGCGAGCGCCCGCCGCCAAAGCCAAATCGGGCATGATTTCAGGAGTGGGATTTGCCGCCGCAAATACAATCGCATCGCGGGCCATGCTGCGCACCATGTCTTGGCTCACGCATCCAGCCGCCGAAACTCCCACGAAAATGTCAGCCCCGACCATGGCCTCGGCCAGACTCGCGGCCGGACCCTCTTGAGCAAACTCCGCCTTATATTTATTCAAATCACCGCGCTCACGAACGATCAAACCTTGGCTGTCGCACATAAAAATCTGACCGCGCGAAACTCCATAACTCGAAATCAGCCGTGCAAAGGCAATGCCCGCCGCACCCGCACCATTCACAACCAATTTCACCTCCGAAAATTTCTTGCCGACGACTTCGAGTGCATTGATCAACGCAGCCAACAGAATCACCGCCGTGCCATCTTGATCGTCATGAAAGACCGGAATGCCCATCATCGCATCGAGCCGCTCCTGAATTTCAAAACATTCGGGCGCCTTGATGTCTTCGAGATTGATGGCTCCAAAATTCGGTTCCATGCTGGCCACCGCCGCAATAAATTGTTCAACCCAAGGTTTTTCAGCAAATTTCAAGCAAAGGGGAATACAATCAATATTCGCAAATTTCTTGAACAAAACCGACTTGCCCTCCATCACCGGCATTGCAGCCAAAGAGCCGATGTTTCCGAGACCTAAAACCGCGGTTCCATCGCTGATGATCGCAATCGTGTTGCCGCGCCCCGTGTACTTCCACACATCGTCCGGATTTTGCACGATCGCTTCACAAACCAAAGCCACACCCGGACTGTACGCGAGCGACAAATCCTCCTGAGTGTTCAGAGGTTTGGTGGGCGAGATAGCGATTTTTCCCGCCGGAGCCGCTGCATGATATTGAAGAGGATCCATCATAAAACAACCACTTGGTCACGTTTGGGTCCGACGCCGATCCCAATAATTTTAGAGCCCGTAAATTCACCCACACGGTCCAAAAATTCTCGCAAAGCGATAGGCAATTCCGTTGGTTTTCGACATCCTGAAACATCTTCCGCAAACCCGTCCCACTCTTCCACAATACCCTTCACTTTCGAGTAGGTTTCAGTGGTCGAAGGCACATGATCGATCGCGACGCCGTTCAATTCATAACCCACGGTCACAGGCATGCGACCTGAAGCCGTGCGGCTGTATTCTCTCAGCAAGTCACACTTGGTCAAAAATAGTTCATCCACACCATTCAATTGTGCAGTCATTTTCAACAGGGGCAAGTCCAGCGAGCCGACACGACGAGGTCGCGCGCTCACCGTTCCATATTCCGCCGACAGCACTCGCAAGGCCTGACCGACTTCCAACGAATTCGAGGACTTCAGCAAGGCATCGACATCATAGGTCTTTTCAAGATCGCGGCTGTAAACCGAACTGTTATCCGGATTTTTCGCCATGCAGTATGCCTCTGATTCCGCGCCCCCAAATTCAGAAACAAAGGGGCCATGCCCCACGCGAGACATCAACACTTTCGCCACGCCAATCGTTTTTCGATGGTGATGCGGAGAGAGGTCGCCGCCACTGTAGGCCGCACCCGCACCGGTTAAACTCGAGGTCACATAGGGAACGTAGCCTTTGACGACATCAAGCAAAACGGATTGAGCGCCTTCAAATAAAACCCGCGCTCCGTCGCGCACTTTTTTCTCTAAAAATGCGGGGTCCGCCGCAATGAACGAGCCTAAAATTGTATTCAAGCGAGCGTAGGCCTGACGATGCTCCTCGACATTCACATCGGCCACCACCGTAGGATGCGCCGCCTGCCACGCCTCTAAATTCGCCTGCATCTCATCAAACACATGCTCCGCATTTTCTAAAAGATCACCCGCACGCAAGTGCAGCAATCGTTCGCCCCGCATTCGCGAAGCGCGATCTGCATAGGCCGGACCAATTCCTTTTCGAGTGGTGCCAATCGCTCCACCTGTGGCCGCATCCTCTAAGAAATGATGAGGTTGAACCAGCGCTGCTTGAGGAGAAATCACCAATCGGCCCTTCAGCGCAATTCCCAGCGCACCCAGCGATTCCACTTCACGCAGAACCGTGCGCAGATCCACCACGCAACCACTGCCAATATACAAAAGCGTTTTTTCTTTGAACACGCCCGAAGGAATTTGATTGAGAGCCACTTTTAGGCCTTCTTCAGTTTCAATCGTGTGGCCGGCATTCGCACCGCCATTGAAACGTGCAATCACATCATAATCACCCGCAATCATGTCCACCACGCGGGCTTTGCCTTCGTCTCCGTACTGGAGTCCCAAGAGGACGTCAGAATAACCAGGGTTCATCGAGCCAACTATAGGCCATTGCCATCAGAAATTCCAGTCGATACGGTGCGTTGAAGTGTGATTTGGGGCGACTCGCCCAACAGGTTCCTTAAAAAGTTCGGGCTGAGCGAAACCGTCAGAAAAATCGTCACCTGCGGATGCGTCTGATAATCCGATTCAGCAAAGGCCAAATAGGGATCTTCATTCGGAGTGACGTAGA